>JAUNBV010000020.1:12432-18624 GCA_030526885.1 Syntrophomonadaceae bacterium | reverse complement strand
ACACCTCTCCCGGGCCTTCTTTTTTCAGATAAATATATTTGCGTTCATTACCGTCATAGCTGACCACCATCTGTTTGACATTCAATATCAGTTCGGTGGTGTCTTCCAGTACGCCGGGTATGGTAGAAAATTCATGTAGCACCCCATCCATCTTGATGGAGGTTACGGCCGCCCCCGGCAATGACGACAGCAGCACCCGCCGCAGGGAATTGCCCAGAGTCGTGCCGTAACCTCTCTCCAGAGGCTCTATCACAAATTTTCCGTAATTTTTTTCGGGAACCTTTTCCACACACTCGATGCGCGGTTTTTCCATTTCCAGCATGTTAACCCTCCTTTGCTTTATAGAGGTCGGTAAAAAACATATTATCTGGAATAAAGTTCAACGATCAGTTGTTCATTGACCACGGTATCAATCTGTTCCCGAGTCGGCATGGACAACACCCTGCCGCTGAGATTGTCGATATCCACTTCCAGCCACTCCGGAGGGGTTTTAAACGCGCCTGCCTGCCTTATCTCCTGGAATTTCGGAGAATCCACGCTGCCTTCCCGCACCTTGATTATATCGCCGGGTTTGACCAACATGGAGGGGATATTAGCCTTTTTGCCGTTCAGGGTAAAGTGGTTGTGCACCACCAACTGGCGGGCTTCCTTACGGGAAGCGCCCATGCCCAAACGATATACCACATTGTCGAGACGCCGCTCCAATAATATCAACAGATTGGCGCCGGTGATGCCCTGCTGGCGATCGGCCTTCTCAAAGTAATTGCGGAACTGCTTTTCCAGCACGCCATAGATGCGGCGGGTTTTCTGCTTCTCACGCAACTGGATGCCGTATTCGCTGGTCTTGCCCCGGCGTTTGCCGCCGTGCTGACCGGGGATGGTATTCCTTCTTTCAATGGCACACTTGGCGCCATAGCATCTGTCGCCTTTTAAATACAGTTTCTCGCCTTCACGACGACATTGACGACAAACCGAGTCTGTATATCTGCCCACTAATCCAAACCCTCCTTATACTCTTCTTCTCTTCGGCGGCCTGCATCCATTATGGGGAATGGGAGTAACGTCTTTAATCACGCTGACTTCCAATCCTGCCGCCTGTAAGGATCTGATGGCTGCTTCGCGTCCGGCGCCGGGGCCTTTTACATAGCATTCCACTTCCTTGAGGCCATGCTCCATGGCAGCTCGGGCTGCGGTCTCAGCCGCCTGCTGGGCAGCAAAGGGGGTGCTTTTACGAGAGCCCTTGAAGCCGGATGTGCCTGCTGAAGCCCACGAAATAGCGTTACCATGCTTATCGGTAATAGATACGATGGTATTATTGAAGGTCGACTTGATATGGGCTATGCCTTCGGCAATGTTTTTCTTCTCGCGTCTTTTGATCCTGGTACTGGTTCTCCGTGCCACTTACTTAATCCCCCTTTTACTATCTCTTCTTACCGCCGGCAGTGCGCTTGGGTCCCTTGCGGGTGCGGGCGTTGGTCTTGGTCTTTTGACCCCTGACCGGCAAACCGCGGCGATGGCGCAACCCCCGGTAACAACCCAAATCCATTAAGCGCTTGATATCCATAGTAACGTTACGGCGCAAATCGCCTTCTACTACGTAATCCTTGTCGATAATGGCCCTGAGTTTGGAAACTTCTTCCTCGGTTAAATCTTTCACCCTGGTATCGGGGTTTATACCTGCTTCCTCCAATATCTTGGCGGCGGAAGGCTTGCCGATTCCATAGATGTAAGTCAGTGATATTGCCACTCTCTTGTCGCGGGGTAAATCAACACCTGATATTCTGGCCAAACTAAAGTCACCTCCTGTTATTATCCCTGGACCTGTTTATGTTTGGGATTCTCACATATAACCATTACTTTACCGTTGCGTTTAATAATTTTACACTTGTCGCACATAGGCTTTACCGATGGTCTGACTTTCACTTCATTAAACCTCCTGTCATTTGATGGATCACCTTTATTTAAAGCGGTAAGTGATTCGGCCGCGGTTTAAATCATAAGGAGACAATTCCACCATCACCCGATCACCGGGCAGAATCCTGATGAAGTTCATCCTCATTTTACCGGAGATATGGGCTAAAACCTTATGTCCGTTCTCCAGCTCCACTTTGAACATGGCATTGGGCAGAGGCTCCAATACGATTCCTTCGACTTCTATTACGTCGTCTTTAGCCATTTATCAAACCTCCTTCCCCGATGTTGCATGATCAGCAGATAGTTCTTTTAAATTTCTGCGAATAATATGGTTGCCCGGATACGCTCCCGTTTTTAGCACCTGCACCGTTTCTTCGTCGGTCAGATCGGAAATCTTCAAGTGCTTGAGGTTTTTCAGCTTCGGGTTTTCCACCCGCCGGAGTTCTCCATCAGCTACCAAAACATACTGTTCATTTACCATTTCCAACACTATCATGGCTTTGCCCCGGTCGCGTCCCTTGCGGGAGTATACTATGCGTCCCAGATAGTTTTCCATGTCATTCACCCCCGTCAAAGCAGGGTCAGGATTTCCGGCCCGCTGTCTCTCACAGCTATGCTGTGCTCAAAGTGAGCGGACGGTTTCCCATCTGCGGTCCTGACCGTCCAATCATCCGCGGCGGTATATACTTCAAAACCGCCCAGATTGACCATGGGTTCTATCGCCAAAGCCATTCCGGCTTTAATCCGCGGCCCCTGGCCTTCCCGCCCGTAATTGGGCACCGGAGGATCTTCGTGCATCGCTTTGCCGATCCCGTGTCCCACATAATCGCGTACCACGGAAAAACCATGGCTCTCCACATGTTGTTGCACGGCATACGATACCGCGCCGATACGCGAACCTACCCGGGCGGCATTGATGCCCTTCATCAGTGCCTCTTCCGTCACCTTGAGCAGCTTTAAAACCTCAGGGGCAACATCGCCGACTGCAATGGTGATGGCCGCATCGCCGGCATATCCGTTTAGGATAACGCCAAAATCAATGCTTATGATATCTCCCGCTTGCAGCTTCCGGTGGCCTGGAATGCCATGTACCACTTCCTCATTGACCGAGGCACATATGGCTCCGGGAAAGGGCTTGCCGCGATGGGGGTGCGGGTAATTTCTGAACACCGGTACAGCTCCTGCCTGAAGCGTCATTTCCTCGGCTATGGCATTGAGCTCGCCGGTAGTGATTCCCGGTTCAGCCTTTACTCGTATTTCCTCCAAAACCCTTGCCACCAGTTGACCGGACCTGCGCATGCGGGCGATCTCATCGGCACGCTTGAACTTAATCATCAAATTTTCTCCAGAGCCGCCTTGATATCAGCAAATACCTCCTTGGTGTCACGATTGCCGTCAACGGCTACCAGACATCCCTGATTTTTATAGTAATCTGCCAGAATGGCGGTCTGTTCCTCGTAAACCTTCAGGCGGTTTTCCACCACCGCGATTTCATTGTCATCGCTGCGCTGGACCAGCTCGCCTTGGCAATGGTCACACACCCCGGCCTGAGCCGGAGGGCTGAATTTTAAATGATACACCGTTTTACAAGCCTTGCAGGTCACCCGTCCGGTCATTCTTTCCAACAGTATGGAGGCCGGGACCTGAATATCCACTACCGCGTCTACCTGGCGGCCCATGGCCCCCAACACTTCGTCCAGGGCTTCGGCCTGGGGCACGGTGCGGGGAAATCCATCCAACAGGAACCCCTGAGCGCAGTCATCCTTGGCCAGTCGTTCCTTGACTACTCCGATGGTAACCTCATCCGGCACCAGTTTGCCAGCATCCATAAACTCTTTGGCCTTAATGCCCATAGGCGTGCCTTCGGCCACCGCTACCCTGAACATGTCTCCGGTAGAGATATGGGGGATGGGAAAAGCGGTTTTGATAAATTCTGCCTGAGTTCCTTTTCCGGCTCCCGGCGGGCCCATTAAAATAACGTTCATTTTAGAATTCATCTCCTGTCGCTATTTAACGAAGCCTTCATAGCTTCTGAGTATCAGGTGCGATTCAACCTGCTTCATGGTGTCAAGGGCTACGCCGACCACAATAAGTAGCGCGGTTCCGCCAAACTGCATACTCTGTACGTTGGTAAGAGCCAGCACGAAGTTTGGCAGTACGGCGATGAGCGCCAAAAATATACCCCCGGCCATGGTGAGGCGAGTAAGTATCTTGTCGATATGCTCAGCCGTAGGACGTCCGGGCCGGATGCCCGGAATGAAGCCGCCGTTACGTTTGATATTGTCCGCTACGTCTACCGGATTGAATATGATAGCTACATAAAAATAAGTAAAGAATACGATCAACAGGGCGTAAAGCACATTATAGGCTACGCTGCCCGAGCCGAAGTAATTATTTAAAAAGGTATTGAAGCCGCCGGCCGGGTCCATCCAGGCACCGATGGTGGCGGGGAACATCATCAATGACATGGCAAAGATGATGGGGATAACGCCGGCAGCGTTGACCCGCAGGGGTAAAAAGCTGCTCTGTCCGCCATACATACGCCGTCCTATCATGCGCTTGGCATACTGAATGGGTATGCGGCGCTGGCCTTCGTTCATGGCTACCACCGCCATAATCACTACCAAGGCGATGATAATCAGGGCCCCGATGTTTACTGCTCCGATCAGCCCTCCGGCCAACTCGTTGCCGATGCCCTTTATATCGCTGGGAATGCGTGATACGATGCCTGCAAAGATTATCAGTGAAATACCGTTGCCAATGCCGCGTTCGGTAATCATTTCACCAATCCACATCAAAATGATGGTGCCGGCGGTAAGGGATACGGCAATGACCATATAAGCGAAGAAATTAGGATTGATAACCGCGCCCGCCTTGCTGAGAGCGGCACACATGCCGACGGCCTGCAGCAAAGCCAGCACCACCGTACCGTAACGGGTGTACTTGGCAATGACCTTGCGGCCTTCTTCGCCTTCTTTATGCAGCTGTTCAAGCTTGGGTACTATTACCGTCAACAACTGCATGATAATGGTGGCATTGATATACGGGGTAATGCTCATGGCAAACAGGCTGAACCGTTTGAACGCCCCGCCGGATATAACATCAAAAAAGCCAAATAACTGCCCGGACAAAAGGCTGCTCATCGCTTCGGCGTTAATGCCGGGAACCGGGATATGAGCGCCGATCCGGAAAACCAGAAACATCATGAGGGTAAAGAAAAGTTTATGCCTTAAATCCCCGACTTTAAAAATCTGCTGAAAGGCATTGGCCATTAGATCACCTCAGCTCTGCCGCCTCTGGCAGCGATCTTTTCCTCAGCGCTGTTGCTGAATTTATGTGCTCTGACGGTAAGTTTCTTTTCCAGTTCGCCATCGCCTAATACTTTTACCCCATCATGTAATTTCTTTACCAGCCCGGCTTCACGCAGTTCTTCAATGCCGATTTCGCTGCCGTCTTCAAACACGTTTAAATCACGCACATTGACAATGGCATATTCCGTACCAAAAATATTGGTAAATCCGCGCTTGGGGACCCGCCTCTGCAAAGGCATCTGCCCGCCTTCAAAACCAGGGCGGGTGCCTCCGCTGGAACCGGAACGGGATTTTTGTCCTTTTTGACCGCGGGTGGAGGTTTTACCCATTCCCGAGCCAATACCGCGGCCAACCCGCTTTTTACTGCTGGTCGCGCCGATCGGAGATTCTAAGTCATGTACTCTCATCAGCCAAACCTCCTGTTAATCTAACTCAACAACGCTGAGCAAATGCTGAACTTTGTTGATTTGTCCGCGCAGCTGCGCGGAATCTTCCTTGATCACGGTCTGGTTTAATTTACTTAAGCCCAAACTTTTTATGGTTCTCCGCTGGGTGTCGGGATAACCAATAGAGCTTTTGATCCAGGTGATAGCGATTTGTTTAGCCATTGGTCTCCCTCCTAATTAAAAATTTCTTCCACGGTCTTGCCGCGTTTGCGAGCTACGTCTTCGGCCCGCTTCAGGTTCTGCAAGCCATCCATAGTGGCATGCACCATATTATTGGAATTGGAAGATCCCAGCGATTTAGTGAGGATATCTTTAATCCCGGCCGCTTCCAATACCGCACGGGCCGGCCCACCGGCAATAACCCCGGTACCGGCGGAAGCAGGCTTGAGCATCACGCGACCGGCGCCAAAACGGCCCAGTATCTGATGCGGGATGGTGCGTTCCTCGATCATGGGTACTTCGATCATGTTTCTTTTGGCGTTTTCAACCGCTTTGCGGATGGCTTCCGGGACTTCGGTGGC
>JAUNBV010000020.1:4962-12422 GCA_030526885.1 Syntrophomonadaceae bacterium | reverse complement strand
CTGTCCGGGACCCACTTTGCCAGCGCCGTCGCCAACCACTACCAGGGCGCTGAAACTGAATCTGCGTCCGCCTTTTACCACCTTGGCAACGCGGCGAATGTTAACGACTTTCTCGATCAGTTCCGGCGCTTCTTTTTCCTTGTCGTACATCATTTCCCTCCTATGCCCGTACTAAAAGACGAGTCCGTTTTCTCTGGCGGCGTCCGCCAATGCGACTACTGTTCCATGATACTTATAACCGCTGCGGTCAAAAACCACTTCACTGATGCCCTTGGCCGCTGCTTTTTTAGCAATGCTGGCACCCACGGCCTTGGCCGCTTCGGTGTTGCTCTTATTGCCCAACTCCGCCATGTCCTTGTCCAAGGTGGAGGCTGCCGCCAGGGTGACTCCGTTGACATCATCAATAATCTGAGCATAGGTATGATTCAAGCTTTTGAAGATACACAATCTGGGTTTATCGGGGCTACCGGACAGTTTTTTGCGAATCCGCTGCTGACGGCCGGCTCTGAGTTCTTTCCGACTTGTTTTCTTGATCAAAATTCAGTCACTCCTTTCGCGGCTTATTTAGCGCCGGCCTTACCGGCCTTGCGTCTAATCACTTCTTTTTCGTACTTGATTCCCTTGCCTTTATAAGGCTCAGGCTCTCTGATGGCTCTGATATTGGCAGCCGTGTTGCCTACCAGTTGCTTGTCAATCCCCTTGACGCTGATGCGGGTAGGGGCCGGGACTTCAAAACTAATGCCTTCCGGCGGCTCGACTTCCACCGGGTGGGAAAAGCCGATGTTGATAACCAGCTTGTCTCCCTGCATTTGGGCCCGGTAACCTACACCCACCATCTCCAGTTTCTTCTCAAAACCCGTGGTGACGCCGTGCACCATATTAAAAGTCAAGGCTCTCATCAGTCCGTGCAGAGAGGCATGTTGTTTGGAATCGCTTTCACGCTTGACCAGCAAGGTGCCGCCCTCCTGCTCAAAGAAAATGCCTGAAGGAATCGCCTGAGATAATGTCCCTTTGGGGCCTTTTACCGTGATCGCGCCATCCTGTATGTTAACCTCTATGCCGGGGGGCAGGACGATGGGTTGTTTCCCGATTCTGGACAATTCTTTCTCCTCCTTCAGTTACCAGATGTAACAAATTATTTCCCCGCCAAGGCCTTCCTTGCGGGCACGCTTATCTGTCATCAGCCCTTTGGAGGTGGAAACCACAGCCGTTCCCAGGCCCCCCAGCACTCGCGGTACTTCGTCTTTCTTGACGTAAACCCTGAGGCCCGGTTTGCTGATGCGCTTTAAGCCGGTTATAACTTTTTCCTTGTTGGGGCCGTATTTCAGATATACTCTGATAATGCCCTGTTTGCCATCTTCAATATACTCATAGTCCTTGATATAGCCTTCGTACTTCATGATTTCCGCAATACCCATCTTGATTTTGGAACTGGGTATTTCTACGGATTCATGCATCACCATATTGCCGTTTCTTATTCTGGTCAGGAAATCGGCTACGGGATCAGTGACGACCATAGTGTGTACCTCCTTCTTTTAGAAAACCTACCAGCTCGATTTAGTCACTCCAGGGAGTTCGCCGCGGTGCGCCATCTCACGGAAACACACCCTGCATAATCCGAATTTGTTCATATAAGCCCTCGGTCTTCCACAAATCCTGCACCGGTTATACTCGCGAACCTTATATTTCTGCGGGCGTTTTTGTTTTGCAATCATTGACTTTTTCGCCATTTAGCTTTTCCTCCTCCTTATCTGAAGGGCATGCCCATGCACTTAAGCAATTCCCTGGCTTCCTCATCTGTTTTTGCCGTGGTTACAATGACCACTTCCATTCCTCGTATCTTATCGATCTTGTCAAAATCGATTTCCGGGAAAATGGTCTGTTCTTTTATGCCCAGTGAATAATTTCCCCGGCCATCAAAAGCCTGCGGTGATACGCCGCGAAAGTCACGTACACGGGGCAAAACTATGTTGATAAGCTTTTCAAGAAAATCATACATGCGTTCACCGCGCAGCGTGACCTTGCATCCGATGGGCACACCTTCACGCAGTTTGAAACCGGCGATAGACTTTCTGGCCTTGGTAATAACCGGTTTTTGTCCGCAGATTATGGTCAAATCATTGACAGCGCCGTCCAGAGCCTTGGGGTTCTGGGTAGCTTCACCAACGCCAATATTAATAATGACTTTTTCTAATCGCGGAACCTGCATGACATTTTTATATTGAAAATGCTCCATCAGCTTAGGAATCATGTCCTGTTTATACTGTTCTTTAAGATTTGCCATTTAATGGCTTGCCTCCCTTCCTGGAGTTTTAGTCCAGAACCTCTCCGCATCTTTTACACACCCTGACCTTCTGGTCATTATCGAGGATTTTTTTACCGGTACGGGTCGGTTTCTTACATTTGCTGCACACCAACATCACATTGGATACGTCCAGAGGCTGCTCTATCTGTAAAATCCCCCCCTGAGGCAATGCCCGTGTGGGACGGGAATGGCGCTTGGCCCGATTGGCTCCCTCAATGACGATTTTTTTATCAGCGGGAATAGCTCTGATCACTTTCCCTTTTTTCCCGGCATCCTTGCCGGTCATAATCTGTACTGTGTCGCCCTTTTTGATATTCATCTTCACACCTCCACCGACTACAGAACTTCAGGAGCCAGGGACACTATTTTCATGAAATTCCTGTCTCTTAATTCTCTGGCCACCGGTCCAAATATACGTGTTCCTCTGGGGTTACCGTTGTCATCGATAATAACGGCGGCATTCTCGGAAAAAGCGATATAGGAACCGTCGGGGCGGCGAATCTCTTTTTTAGTGCGCACTACCACAGCCTTTACGACATCGCCTTTTTTGATGTTGCCGTTGGGCACGGCTTCTTTAACGGTTACTACAATCACGTCGCCAACAGTGGCGTATCTTCTGGTGGAACCTCCCAAAACCTTAATACACAACACTTTTTTGGCTCCGGTATTGTCACCCACCTGTAACATGGTTTCCTGCTGTATCATGGCGTAAACCTCCCTTCAAGCTAAAAAGTGCTACTGTAAAGTCTTGGCTTTCTCAACTATCTCGACTAGCTGCCATCTCTTGTCCTTGGATAGCGGACGGCATTCCACTATTCTTACTACGTCACCGGTACGAGCCTCGTTGTTTTCGTCGTGCGCCTTATACTTTTTACTGCTTCTTACGGTCTTTTTATAAAGAGGATGCCGTTTGACAGTTTCAATGGAAACGGTAATGGTCTTTTCCATCTTGTCGCTGGTAACAACCCCGGTCCTAACTTTGCGCTTAGTCTGTTGCTCTGTCACTCTTAGCCCTCCTCCTTACTTATTGCTTTCTTCCAACAGCTCACGCTGTCTGATTACCGTCTTGCATCGGGCGATGTTCTTGCGAACATCCTTGATTCTCATGGGGTTATCCAACTGACCGGTTGCCATCTGAAATCTTAAATTGAAAAGCTCTTCTTTATAGTCGCGTATCTTTTTTTCCAGTTCGGCGTCGGTCATATCTCTCATTTTCTTAGCTTTCACCGACATCACCACCCATTTCTTCTCTTACTACAAACTTACACCTTACCGGCAGTTTGTGGGACGCCAGCCGCATCGCCTCGCGCGCAGTCTCTTCGCTTACGCCGGAGAGTTCAAACATCACCCGGCCAGGCTTGACCACAGCTACCCAGTGCTCCGGAGTTCCTTTTCCCTTACCCATACGGGTTTCAGCCGGTTTGCTGGTAATGGGGCGATCGGGGAAAATCTTGATCCACAGTTTTCCTCCGCGGCGAATATAACGGTTGATGGCGATACGGGCTGCTTCTATCTGGCGATTGGTCACCCAGGCAGCATCCAGGGCTTGCAGGCCATAATCTCCGTAAACGACCGCATTGCCTTTATTGGCTTTGCCTTTAAGGCTGGGTCGGTGCTGTTTTCTGTACTTTACTCGTTTTGGGTTCAGCATTATCTATTTGCCTCCTCCGCTGCTTTTTGTACCGGTCTTTTTTTGGCTTCCGGTAAAATCTCGCCACGGTTGATCCATACCTTGATGCCGATTTTTCCATAAGTGGTATTGGCTTCGGCAAAGCCGTAATCAATATCTGCCCGCAAAGTATGCAATGGCACCTTGCCTTCGGAGTACCACTCGGTACGCGCGATTTCAGCACCGCCCAGACGTCCGGAAATAGCGATTTTCATGCCCACGCCACCCATGCGGATGGTACGCTGTACCGACTGCTTCATGGCGCGACGGAAAGACACGCGCTTTTCCAACTGCTGAGCTACACCCTCAGCCACGATCTGTGCATCCAGTTCCGGCTTTTTAATTTCCTGAATATTGATATTTACAGCCTTACCGGTCAATTTATTAAGCGTCTGTTTGAGATTTTCCACTTCCTGACCGCCCCGTCCGATAACGATACCGGGTTTGGCAGTATGAATGGTCACTCGTACTCGATTGCCGGTACGCTGGATCTCAACCTTGGAAACCCCGGCTGCATAAAAACGCTCTTTAATCAACGTGCGGATCTTATAATCTTCATGCAGTAAATCAGTATAATCTCTGTCGGCATACCAATTGGAATCCCAATCGCGGATGATGCCGATTCTGAACCCTTTAGGATGTACCTTCTGCCCCACTATTTAACCTCCCTTTCGCGCAGCACTACGGTGATATGGCTGGTGCGGTGCCGCATGATATCGGCTCTGCCGTACGCTCTTGGTTTCATACGCCGTATGGTAGGCCCTTCGTCAATCATAATCTCTGAAACATAAAGCCGGTCAGAATCCATATCGAAATTATGCTCGGCGTTGGCGATGGCCGCCTGTACAACTTTGCTGATCAGAGGGGCAGCTTTTTTATTGGTGTACTTGAGTATCCCCATTGCCTCCCGGGTGTCTTTGCCTCGAACCAGATCTGCTACCTGGCGGGCTTTAAAGGGAGATACCCGTATATATCGAGCTTTTGCTCTGGACTCCATTTAAGCCTTCCTCCTTTCTACTTACGGCGGCTGGATTTCTCGTTTTTGCCGGCATGTCCGCGATAGGTGCGGGTGGGAGCAAACTCGCCCAGCTTCAATCCAACCATGTCTTCGGTAATATATACCGGTATGTGTTTGCGGCCGTCATGTACGGCCAGGGTGTGTCCCACCATTTGCGGAAAAATCGTTGACCGCCGGGACCAGGTCTTTATAACCTTTTTTTGTCCGCTCTCATTCATATCTTCAATCTTTTTTAAGAGCTTCTCTTCACAATAAGGCCCTTTCTTTAATGACCTTGCCATCTCCTGACCTCCTTTACTTCCGTTTTCTCACAATCATGCTGTCTGACGGTTTTTTCTTACGGGTCTTGCCGCCAATGGCGATCTTGCCCCAGGGGGATACGGGATATTTCCGTCCGATGGGAGCGCGTCCCTCGCCACCTCCGTGGGGATGATCTACCGGATTCATTACCGATCCTCGAACCGTGGGGCGAATCCCCATCCAACGCGATTTGCCGGCTTTTCCATAATTCTGGTTCTCGTAGTCGAGATTGCCCACTTGCCCCAGAGTGGCACGGCAATTGATATGCACTAGGCGTACTTCGCCGGAAGGCAAGCGCACGTGGGCGTAATTGCCCTCCTTCGCCATCAACTGAGCTACCGTGCCGGCAGAGCGGACCATCTGACCACCTTTACCGGGGCGCAACTCGATGTTATGGATTAGGGACCCCACCGGGATGTCTTTCAGAGCTAAGGTATTTCCTACTTTTATGTCGGCAGTAGAACCTGATACTACGGTGTCGCCCACCTTAAGGTTATGGGGCGAAATAATATAAGATTTTCTGCCATCCGCATAATGTAACAAGGCAATATTGGCGGAACGGTTGGGGTCATACTCGATAGCGGCCACGGTAGCGGGTACGCCGTCGTGGGTACGCTTGAAATCTACTATGCGATACAGGCGCTTATGACCGCCGCCCTGATGACGAACGGTAATGCGGCCTTTGGCATTTCTGCCGGCTTTACTTTTAAGGCTTACGGTCAGGCTCTTCTCCGGCTCCTTTTTACTGAGCGGGGAATGGTCTATTATGGTCATATGCCTTCTGCTCGGTGTAGTTGGCTTAAACTTTTTGATGGCCATTTTGTTCGTTCACTCCTTAACTGTGCTGGTCAATTATCTCTGATCCGCTGTCAGCAATGCTTACATTCCATCGAAGATTTTAATTTTTTGGCCGGGTCTGATCATTACGATAGCCTTCTTGCGGTCAGATGTTTTTCCTTCAAACCTGCCCATACGTTTCGGTTTGCCCTTTACATTCATGGTGTACACCTTGATAACATCGACCTTAAAAATCTTTTCAATGGCATTTTTGATCTCGGTCTTGTTAGCTTTCTTATCGACGATAAAGGTGTATTTGTTATCCGCCAGCAAATCCATGGATTTTTCCGTGACCACCGGCTTAATGATAATATCGTGATAGTATCTCATTTACGCAAATACCTCCTCTACCCGAGCGACGGCGTCTTTGGTCATAAGCAGTGTTTCATGATTGAGAATGTCATAAACATTTATGAAATCCGCCGCCACGACTTTAACGCCCTCTAAGTTGCGAGCCGATTTGAAAGCATTGATATCAGCTTCGGTACTCACAAACAAAGTCTTTTTGGCAGCGTTTAGCGCCTGCAGGCTTTCCGCCATCACTTTGGTCTTGGGTTGGTCGAAATCAAATCCGTCGACTATGATAATCTGCTGGTCAACTACTTTGCTGGACAAAGCAGATCTCATCGCCAACCTTCTCATTTTACGGGGCATGGTATACGAATAATCGCGCGGCTTGGGGCCGAACACGATTCCGCCGCCTTTCCAAATCGGGCTGCGCCGGCTTCCGGCCCGGGCTCGTCCGGTGCCCTTCTGCCTCCAGGGCTTACGACCGGTACCTCTGACCTCGCTTCGATTTTTGGTTGACGACGTGCCTTGACGTTTGTTAGCCAGCTGCATTTTTACAAATTGATGCATGACCGCTACATTAGGCTCTATGCCAAAAACATTATCGTTAAGCTCAATCTCATCGATTTGGGCTCCGCGCATGTCAAATAACGCTACTTTAGGCATTTCTTTTCCTCCTTTAACAACAACTATGCCTTCACCGTATTCTTAATAATAACTAGGCCCTTTTTGGGGCCGGGAATGGCACCTTTTATCAGGATGAGATCGCGGTCGGGATATGTCCTGACCACCGTCAATCCCTGGACGGTTACGCGCTCGCCGCCCATTCTACCGGGCATCTTCCTGCCTTTAAATACTCGCGCAGGGCCTTTAGCTCCCAGCGAACCCGGACGGCGATGGTATTTGGAACCGTGGCCCATTGATCCTCGGGCAAAGTTGTGTCTTTTTACTCCTCCGGCAAAGCCTTTTCCTTTTGACGTTCCAACAACATCAACGATGTCTCCGGCCTCAAAGATATCGACATTGATTTGGGCTCCGATTTC
>JAUNBV010000020.1:0-4952 GCA_030526885.1 Syntrophomonadaceae bacterium | reverse complement strand
ATTGGACTCATCAACCCGAAATTCCCTAACATACCGCAGGGGTTTTACACCCGCTTTATTGAAATGGCCGGTTTCCGGCTTATTCACTTTTCTTTCCTTTACGTTGGCAAAACCAACCTGAATCGCAGAATAGCCATCGGTTTCCATGGTCTTTTTCTGAATAACTACATTGGAACCCGCTTCTATTACCGTAACCGGTATCGCTTTTCCGGCTTCGTCAAAAATCTGAGTCATGCCGACTTTAGTGCCTAATATGGCTTTCTTAATATTTTTCACCTAAGTTACCTCCTGGCTTAAAGAAATCGATGCGAGTGGTTGGGAGTGGGGCCCCAACATCGCCATCATCATTTACCCGGATTTTCACTGCTTCCAAACCAAACTGCCCACTAGTCTGTCCGCACCGGCTACTCGCCTATACCTGGCAGGTACACGCTAACGCGGGATCAACTCCGCATCACCACGAGTTATCTTATAACTTGATCTCTATGTCCACTCCTGAAGGTAAATCCAGGTGCATCAGAGCATCGATGGTTTTGGGGTTAGGATCCAGTATGTCGATCAGTCTCTTATGGGTACGCATTTCAAACTGCTCGCGAGAGTCCTTATTGACATGGGGGGAACGCAGTATGGTATAAATGCTTTTCTCAGTCGGAAGAGGAATGGGTCCCGAAATGTCGGAGCCATTCTTTCTTGCGGTTTCAACGATCTTTTGTGAAGACTGGTCGAGTAGTCGATGATCAAAGGCCTTAAGGCGGATTCTTACTTTCTGTTGACCGTTCACTCTTTGATAAACCTCCTTAAAACTGGGTCATTTTGCACACGCATCCGTGCGTTTTGAATAAAAGGGCCTGCGCCCTCTGCTGTAAGCATCCCGATAACAGAGACGTATAACGCCTCTGTTATGCGGTATGCCAATAACGCTAATCTATTTCGATTACAACGCCGGAACCAACGGTGCGGCCGCCTTCGCGGATAGCAAAGCGCAAACCTTCTTCAATAGCGATTGGGGTAATCAGTTCAATGCTCATGGTGACATGATCGCCAGGCATGGTCATTTCAACGCCTTCGGGCAACTGAATAACACCGGTAACGTCCGTAGTCCTGAAATAGAACTGCGGGCGGTAACCGCTAAAGAACGGGGTATGACGTCCACCTTCATCCTTGCTTAAGACATAAACCTGACCCTTAAATTTGGTCAGCGGCTTAATGCTGCCCGGCTTGGCTAAAACCATGCCGCGTTCAGCTTCCTTGCGCTCCAGACCGCGCAGCAGGGTTCCTATATTATCACCGGCTTCGGCATAGTCCAGAAGCTTACGGAACATTTCTACGCCGGTCACAACGCGTTTGTCGATCTTTTCACGCATCCCGATTATTTCTACTTCATCGCCCACTTTTACCTGACCGCGTTCTACACGTCCGGTTACTACAGTACCGCGACCGGTAATGGTAAACACGTCTTCAATCGGCATCAGGAACGGCTTGTCGATAGCGCGCTCGGGAATCGGGATATAGTCATCAACTGCATCCATCAGTTCCCAGATGGACTGGGCCCAGGAATCGCCACCGCGAGCAGGGTTGTCAGACTCCAGAGCCTTTAATGCGCTGCCCTTGATTACCGGGATATCGTCGCCGGGAAAATCGTACTCGCTCAATAACTCGCGAATTTCCATTTCCACCAGTTCAAGCAGTTCTTCATCGTCGACCATATCGGTCTTGTTCATATAAACCACGATGTAGGGCACGCCGACCTGACGGGCCAGCACAATGTGTTCACGAGTCTGGGGCATGGGTCCGTCTGCTGCAGATACTACCAAGATCGCGCCATCCATCTGAGCGGCGCCAGTGATCATGTTCTTTATGTAGTCTGCGTGACCGGGGCAGTCTACATGAGCATAGTGGCGGCTTTCGGTCTGATACTCAACATGGGCGGTATTGATGGTTATACCACGCTCTTTCTCTTCCGGGGCCTTATCAATTTCATCATAGGCAGTGACAGTGGCGCCGCCAACCGTAGCCAAAACTTTGGTGATAGCTGCGGTCAGGGTGGTCTTACCATGGTCAATATGACCAATGGTACCGATGTTTAAATGGGGTTTTGTTCTTTCATACTTTGCCTTTGCCATTGTGATTTCACCTTTCCTTTCAGTCTTTGTTTCCTTTTAAACTAATTCAGTCAATGGGAGCAACTCAATACCTCTTTGCTACAATCAGCTTGCTTCTTGATTCAGGAACGCGGGCGTAGCTTTTGATTTGCATGCTGAAGCTGGCACGTCCCTGAGAGCTTGATCTCAATCCGGTGGCATAACCGAAAGTTTCAGCCAGCGGTATCTCGCCCCTAATAATTCTACTGTCGCGGTTTTCTTCAAATCCTAAGACTCTTCCGCGGCGAGCATTGAGATCAGCAATGATATCGCCCATATATTCGTCGGGCGATACTATTTCTATATCCATCAGAGGCTCCAGCAAAATAGGGTTGGCTTTGCTTAAAGCTTCCTTGATGGCCATGGAGGCAGCTACCTTAAAGGCCTGTTCACTGGAATCCACTTCATGGAAGCTGCCGCCCAGCAAACGTATTCCTATATCATCGACCGGATAGCCGGCCAATATGCCCGATTGCAGCGCCTCCATCACTCCGATTTCGGTCGCGTTCACATATTCGGGCAGTAAATCTTCTGCGGAACTCCGGTTGTCAAAGATCTTTCCCTTACCTTCCTCCAGGGGATAAACCTCCAGTATCAGGTGAGCAAACTGCCCGTGGCCTCCGGTTTGCCGCTCAAATACCGCCTCTCCCCTGCCGCTTGAGCTTACGCTCTCTTTATAAGCGACCTGCGGTTTTCCGATATTGGCGTTAACCTTAAATTCCTTCAGCAGCCGATCAATTACAATCTCCAGATGTAACTCACCCATACCGGATATTATGGTCTGTCCGGTTTCGGAATTGTAACGGGTTCGAAAACTTGGGTCTTCCTCGGACAGCTTTTTCAGGCTGTCCCCAATCCGTTCTTGATCATCACGGGTCTTGGGCTCAATCGCCACATCAATGACCGGTTCCGGAAAGTCAATTGCTTCCAACACTATGGCTCCGTCGCTGTCTAAGGTATCTCCGGTAGCGGTAAATTTGAACCCTACTCCGGCAATTATATCCCCGGCAACGGCAGCCGCCACTTCTTCCCTATGGTTAGCATGCATCTTCAGCAATTTGCTTATGCGCTCTTTTTTTCCTTTTCCGCTGTTGATTACCTGATCCCCTACCTTAATGCTACCGGAATAAATCCTAAAGTAGGTGAGCTTGCCCACATAAGGGTCAACAGCTATTTTAAAAGCCAAAGCACAAAACGGAGCTTTTTCATCGGCGGCCCGCTGTTCAGGCTTACCGCTGGCAATATTGATGCCTTCAACTGCCGTGATATCCAACGGTGATGGTAAATAGTCCACCACCGCATCCAGCAGCATTTGGACTCCCTTATTTTTAAATGAAGACCCGCACAGCACGGGAACAATCTTATCGGCGATGGTAGCTCGGCGCAAAGCCGCAACAATCTCATCTTCCGGAATTTCCTCGCCCTCGAGAAAGCGTTCCATTATGCTGTCATCGGTTTCCGACAGTTTTTCCAGCAATATTTCCCGGGCTGACTCAGCTAAAACAATCTCTTCGGCGCTGAGCTCGCGCTCGGTAAAGCTTTCGCCAAAACTGCCGTCATCGTAGACATATGCTTTATGTCGAATAACATCAATCATGCCGCGAAAATTATCTTCGGCTCCCAGCGGGATTTGTATCGGGACCGCGTTATCACCCAATTGGTGATTGATCATTTCCACCGCCCGATCAAAATCCGCGCCTATGCGGTCCATCTTATTGATGTAAGCAATGCGGGGCACCCGATAACGGTTTGCCTGCCGCCATACAGTCTCGGATTGTGGTTGGACTCCGGCCACCGCACAAAATATTGCGATTGCTCCGTCAAGCACCCTTAGAGACCGTTCTACTTCGATTGTAAAGTCCACATGTCCGGGTGTGTCGATAATGTTGACTGTATGATTTTTCCAGTAACAGGCGGTAGCAGCCGAGGTTATCGTAATGCCTCGTTCTTGTTCCTGGCTCATCCAGTCCATTGTGGCGGTGCCTTTGTCCACTTCTCCCATGCGGTGTACCCGTCCAGTATAAAACAGTATCCGCTCGGTGGTGGTGGTCTTGCCGGCATCAATATGCGCCATTATACCTATATTCCGAATCCATGCGGCTTTATTATTCATGCTGCTTCTCCCGCCAAAGGGTTTTACCAGCGGTAGTGAGCAAAGGCTTTATTGGCTTCCGCCATTTTATGGGTGTCTTCTTTTTTCTTTACGGAACTGCCGGAACTGTTGGCAGCATCCATAATCTCTCCGGCCAAACGCTGAGCCATAGTCTTTTCTCCGCGTTTGCGAGTATAGTTGACCAGCCATCTAATCGCCAGGGTCTGACGTCGATCGGCTCTAACTTCAACCGGAACCTGGTAGTTGGCACCACCCACTCGCCGTGCTCTGACTTCCACGATAGGGGTAATGTTCTTCATGGCTTCTTCGAATACTTCCATGGAGTCCTTGCCGGTTTTTGCCGCTACGATATCAAAGGCTTCATAGCAGATTCTTTCCGAAAGACTTTTTTTACCGTCCCACATCACCTGATTCACCAGTTTGGTAAACAGCTTGCTGCCGTAAATCGGATCAGGCAGGACGTCTCTTTTGGAAACGGGGCCTTTCCTGGGCATATAAGTTTCCCCTCCTACTTCTTTTTCGGTCGCTTGGTACCGTATTTCGAACGTCCCTGTAAACGGTTCTGAACACCCGAAGCATCCAGTGTTCCTCTGATAATATGATATCTAACACCCGGCAAGTCTTTAACTCTGCCACCTCTGATCAGAACCACTGAGTGCTCCTGCAGATTGTGGCCAATACCGGGAATATAAGCGGTA
>JAUNBV010000019.1 GCA_030526885.1 Syntrophomonadaceae bacterium | reverse complement strand
TGTGATATATCTCCCCCCCCTGCAGGCTATCTTCCACACCGCCCCCCTGGCCCCCCTGCACTGGGCCCTGATCCTGACCCTGGCCTGCTTAAGCTTTATCTTCCGGACCCTGAGCGGCAAGCTGCGGCAGGCAGGATATCTTAAATAGCCGCTTTCCTTTGGTTTACTTTTTTAGTTGGCATCACCGGCGGGCTTTGTCACGGGCCGGCCGGTTTGGCGTTTAACCCCCCGGCGTTGATTCAGAAATTTATTTAAATTAAGAAACATTTATGAATTCGTGCAGGAATATGGCTTAAATTGGGGAATTACAAAGAAATAAGGCTTTGATGCACCGGAACCTGTTTTAGGGTTGAATGTGATGACAGGGAGTAACTGGCGGTGAAAAGACTGTTTTCCGCGTTTGTGCTGGCCATGCTTATGCTGTCGGCTATCGGGGTGGCGCTGGCGGCGCCCAAAACTACGGCGTCCACGCTTCGGCTGGAAGAAACTGAAGGTGGCGCTGTATTTTTGAGCGATATAAACGGTAAAGAATTGAGCGTTTTACGAGGCATGAGACTATACAGCGGACATCAGGTAGCTACCGGTGCGGCCAGCTATGCCTACCTTAGCCTGGATGATTCCAAGGCGGTGAAATTGGATGCGAACAGCAAGGCGCAGGTGAAGAAGTCGGGCAAAAGGCTGGAGGTAAAGCTGTCCGCGGGCGAGCTGTTTTTTAATGTCACCGCGCCGCTGAAAAGCGATGAAGATTTTAAGCTGCGCACTTCTACCATGGTCACCGGCATCCGCGGCACCAGCGGCGTGATTAGCCAGACCGTGAACAGGGCGGAGATATATCTGCTGACGGGCAGCGCCGAGGTGGTATATACCGATACCTCCGGGGTGCGTCGCACCGCGGCTATACGCGCTGCGCAAAAGGCCACCGTGGAGACGGTGGCCGATTTATCCGGCCCTGAAACCGCCAGAATGACGGTAAGGGCGTTGACCGAGGAGGATGTGGATGGATTTGCCGCCCTGGAAGTGGCCGCCGATGAAGCGCTGCAGCGGCAGATACAGCAGGAGACCCGTCTCTCCGTGCCTCTGATCGTCACTAATGCCGCCGCTTCTCTGGAAGCCGACGAGCTGGCGGATGAGGCGGAGTCGCTGCGCGTGGAAACTGACGCCTCCGATACCACGGCGCGGGAGGCGGCTCCGTTGTTTAACGTGGACGGAACCGTAGTTATCGGCGATGGCCGAGTCGCCACCGCGCCCGGGCCGGTGCTGGACGGCGACACCATAACTCTTACCGACGCGGTCACCGCCGCTGCGCTGCGGGATGCGCTTGAGCGGTATGACAACGTTATTCTGGACGCTAATTGTGCCGCCACCGTTGAGGCGGGCCAAAGCGTGACCATACCGGCGGACGGCACGCTGATAAACCGGGGATTCCTTATCATAAACGCGCGCAACGGCGCTTTGCATAATGAAGGAGTTTTTTACAATGAGGGCACGGTCAATAATTATTCGTTCCTCTACCAGAGCTATTCCGGCGCGCTCACCAATACCGGCCTTATCAACAATATCGGCGGCGCCATGAGCAATACCGGCACGCTGCTGATCGGCAACAACGGCCGGCTGAATATTGACGCCAACTCCACCTTTACCAACAGCGGCATCGTTACCGACAGCGGCATGATGACCAATCACGGCACGGTCAATAACCATTCTTCTTACGCCCTGAACAATTACAGCGCTCTTACCGACACCGGCACCATCAACATCGTGAGCGGAGCCCTGAACAATACCGGCACGCTGCTCGTCGGGAACGGTAGCCGGCTGAATATCGACGCCAACTCCATGCTTTCCAACAGCGGCATCGTGACCAATAACGGCACCATAACCAATAATGGCGGCCTGAACAATACCGGCACGGTGGATAACACCGGCGGCACCCAGATTGACACCGGCACCATCACCGTCCGCTAAAAAAGCGCGACTGGCATATGGCGCGGCCACAGCACGCACGGGGATGACACTATTCCGCGGTTATGGTATATTAAAGACTAGTCATCGGCGGTCACATTGCGGTTATATTATCGGAGACTGACCAATGGGGAGGTTTTATGGGCAGGTATGTGATGGCCTTGGATCAGGGCACCAGCAGTTCGCGGTGTATTTTGTTTGACCGGGCGGGGAACATGGTGAGCCTGGCGCAGAAGGAGTTCGCACAGCATTATCCGCAGCCGGGCTGGGTGGAGCATGACGCCATGGAGATATGGTCTACCCAGCTGGGAGTGGCGCGCGAGGCGATGAGCCGGGTGGATGCGGCAGCGGCGGATATCGTGGCTATCGGCATCACTAATCAGCGCGAGACCACGGTGGTGTGGGATAAGGCCACGGGCGACCCCATTTACCCCGCTATCGTGTGGCAGTGCCGCCGCAGCGCCGGTTATTGCGCGGAGCTGAAAACGCGGGGGCGGGAGGAGGATTTCCACGCCCGCACCGGTTTGCCTATCGATGCCTACTTTTCCGCCACCAAGCTTAAGTGGCTGCTGGATAATGTGTCGGGAGCGCGCGCAAGGGCGGCGGCGGGAGAGTTGCTTTTCGGCACCGTCGATACCTGGCTGATATGGAAGCTGACGCGGGGCGAGGTGCATGTCACCGATTATTCCAACGCTTCACGCACCATGATGTTCAATATCAATACTCTGAAGTGGGATGACGATATTCTACGGGAACTGGATATACCGCGCGCCATGCTGCCGGAAGTAAAGCCCAGTTCCTGCGTGTATGGCCACACCGCGGCGGAATATTTTGGCGCGCCTATCGCCATTGCGGGGGCCGCAGGCGATCAGCAGGCCGCTCTGTTCGGACAGGGCTGCCTGGAGCCGGGACAGGCCAAGAATACTTACGGCACCGGCTGTTTTATGCTGATGAACACCGGGCGGGAGCCGGTGTTTTCTAAAAACGGACTCGTCACTACCATCGCTTGGGGCTTAGACGGCGGAGTGGAGTATGCGCTGGAGGGCTCGGTATTCATCGCCGGAGCCGCCATCCAGTGGCTGCGCGATGAACTCAAGTTTTTGGACGGTGCGGCTGATTCCTGTGCCATGGCGCGGATGGTAAGCGATACCTGCGGGGTGTATGTGGTGCCGGCTTTTGTGGGCTTGGGAGCGCCGCATTGGCAGCCCGGGGCGCGGGGCGTCATCGTGGGCCTAACCCGGGGCGCGGGCCGCAACCATCTGGTAAGGGCCACGCTGGAATCGCTGGCTTATCAGGTATATGATGTGCTGGCGGCCATGGAGCAGGACTGCGGCCTGCCGCTTAAGACCCTGCGCGTGGACGGTGGCGCGGCGGCCAATGATTTTTTGCTGCAATTCCAGTCCGACATCATCGCGGCGGCGGTGGAGAGGCCCGCCTGTATCGAGACCACGGCTCTGGGCGCGGCTTATCTGGCCGGACTGGCGGTAGGCTTTTGGTCCGGGCGCGAGGAAATAGAGGGCGGGTGGCAGTTGCAGCGGCGTTTTGAACCGCAGATGGGTGAGGACCTGCGCGCAGAAAAGCTGCGGGGCTGGCAGCGCGCGGTGCGCGCCGCCCTGGCGTGGGCTAAGGAATAGGGACGGTTTTCGATTGTCGGTTGTGACGCTCGGGCGCGTGGATTGAAATGGTGGCTGGGTGCCAGATGAGTGGATTGTGGAGGGGCGCGCTCCGCTCGGGCGCGTGGATTGAAATAATCACGGTCCCTTAGCGAAATGCACGGGGTTTGCCGTCTCGTCCGGGCGCGTGGATTGAAATGCGCATCTACAGAAAGGAATAGGAACGGTTGCCAGTTATGACAGCGGGAAAAGGACCTGATAAATTACCCATAGCAACTATAAAGAGAGGATGATGATGGTGCAGATCGAGATCGGTATCAGTGACGGGAAAGCGATGGTGACGGTGAATGGGCGGCTTAACATGAGCAATGCCATGGCATTTGAGCAGGAGGTATTGCCGGTGGCGCAGCAATGCACGGACATCACGCTGGATTTTGCCGGGGTGGAGTTTATCTCCAGCGCCGGCATCAGGGTATTGCTCACCTTGTATCGGGCGGTATCGCCTAAGGGCGGGGCAGTGACGATCGTCAATCCCTGTGAACAGGTGCGCGATATTCTGAAGGAAACCGAGTTTGACGAGCTGTTTAATCTGTAAAGCTAAAGAACGGAATTGATTTATGCACATGGTCCTGACCACAATTCAGCATCTGGCTGTTATCGTGCTGGCCGCGTATTTGCTGGCGCGGCTGGGCTTTTTTACGCGGGCCGTGGAGCGGGAGCCGCTGACGGCGCGCGAGCAATTGGCCGGAATCCTGTTGTTCGCGGTAATGGCTTTGTATTGCTGTGTATGGGGAGTGCAGGCGGGCGGGATAGAGGTGAGCACCGCGATCATCAGCGCGGCGCTGGCGGCTTTGCTGCTGGGATTGGTTCCGGGCTTGTGCGTGGCGGCGGTCACCGCCGCTTCGCTGGCGCTGCTGCAGCCGGTCACGCTGGCCGCCGATGTGGCGGCGGTGCTTTTAGCCACGGTATTCTTCGGCTGGTACCGCAATTACATGAAAGAGTTGGACAGCGTGCTGGCCGGTATCCTGGTGGGCATGATCGAAATCGTGCACATGCTGCTGATCGTGGCGCTGGTCAAGCCGATGCCGCTGGCCAAGGAGATCGTGTATGAGATCGGTTTTTCCATGATAATACTAAACGGCTGTGCCGTCATTTTATTTTTGATGCTGTTAAATGATATCCGCTCCCGGCAGCAGATGATGGCCAAGCAGGCCTATATGAACAGCGAGTTGAATATTGCGGCGCAGATCCAGATGTCGCTGCTGGAAAACGATTTCGCGCTTGATTCGCGGTTGGATTTCCACGCTTTGCTGATCCCGGCGCAGGAAGTGGGCGGCGATCTGTACAGTTTTGTCAATAAAGCGGATGGCTGCTTCTGTTTTATTCTGGGCGACGTTTCGGGCAAAGGCATCCCGGCCGCCATTATTATGTCCCGCACGGTGGCTCTGTTTCAGACCAGCGCGCGCGTCAGCAGTGAGCCGGAGGTGATTTTAGCGGAGATCAATGAGGCGCTGGCGCATAATAATGACACCTCTATGTTTGTCACCGCGGTGGTGGGCAAAATGGACTTAAACAGCGGTGAGTTTACTTACAGCAATGCGGGCCACACTCCGCCATTCCTGGTGTCGGGCCATAGCCCCGCGTTGGATATGCCCAAGCCGCGCGGTATGGCGCTGGGCATGCTGCCGGGCAGAAAATATAAGACGGAAACGCGGAAAATATTGCCGGGGGAATACGCTTTGTTCTATACCGATGGGGTATCGGAAGCGGAGACTCGGTCGCTGGAGCAATTCGGCGAAGACCGCATCAGGGAGGTCTTTGCGGCGGGGGCTCCAGGCTCGGCGGAGGAGGTCAACCGGGCGCTGCTGGAGGCAGTGAAGGGATTTGTCGGAGAAGCGGTACAGTCGGACGATATCGCGGTATGCGCGCTGGGTCATAAAGGCATATCAGTGCCGCCAAAGGGGGAAGTCGAGAGGGCATGAACGAGCTTATAGCCATGTTCCGCCACCCGAAAATGATAAAGAACGCCGCCTTTTGCGCGGCGGTATTCGCGCTGATGGCGGTGCTGTTTAAGAACAGCATCGTGCTGATACCGGAGGTTACCGAGGTGCGCCCGGTAAATATGCTGGCTCTGGCCTTTGGCCTGATGTTCGGGCCTGCCGGAGCGGTGGGCTGCGCCGTGGGCAACCTGATCGGGGATTTTTCCGGCTCGCTGACCATACTCACCGTGTACGGCTTTATCGGCAATTTCTTTTCCGCCTATCTGCCCTATAAGATATGGGACGCGCTGGGCGGCGATGAATTTTTGCAGCGCCCTTCCTTCCGCTCTCCCCGCGCCGGGCGGCGGCTGGCGGCGGCGATTCTGATGTCGGTGGCGTCATGCAGCGCTGTTTTGGCGCTGTCCTTCGATTATTATAATGCGCTGCCGGCGTTGAACACCTTTAATATGATTTTTTTAAATAATATTGCCGCTACCGTGGTTCTGGGCCTGCCGCTGCTGGCGCTGGTGACCTTGCTGCCGCCGGAATATGTGCCTTATTGGAAGGAAACCATGGCCGACGAGGGCTATGCCGGCCTACGGCCGCCGAGCGCGCGGCGCATGCGCATAGCCGCGGCCATGACCGTGCTGGCGCTGGTATTTGTCCTTATCATGGACCGGGTTTACAATGTTGGGCTCTCCGGCAGCGGCGAATTCGGCCTATGCCCAGTGATAATCGGGCTTAGCCTATATACCGCCTGCTTCGCGCTGTGCGGTTTCACCGCCGGATACGGAGATTAGTTTTCGCTCATCAGGGCTTTGAAGGCTATAAAAAATTTTAGGAGGATGTTATGTTATTCAAAGACATTACTATTCTGGATGAGGATCTCAACATCAGGACCAATATGTATGTGGGGGTCAGGGGAGATAAAATCGCTTATATCGGGGACAAGGAGCCGGAGGAGGATTATGGCGCGGTTTACTCCGGTTACCGGCGGCTGCTGATGAGCGCCTTTTATAACGGTCACGCCCACACCCCCATGGTGCTGCTGCGCGGCTACGGCGAGAATATGACGCTGCAAAACTGGCTCAATAAACTGGTGTTCCCCTTTGAGGATAAGCTCACCAATGACGCGGTTTATTGGGGAACCACGCTGGGGTTGGCGGAGTCGCTGCGTTTTGGCGTGGTATCGCAGAATGACATGTATTTTTTCTGTGAGGATATGGCGCGGGCAGTGCTCGAATGTGGCATAAAAAGCAATATCAGCCGCTCGGTGGTATGCTTTACCGATGATGATTTGTGGGATATGCCATCCTATAAAGAGGCCAAGAGTTTCTTTGAGAATTTCCATGGCGCGGGCGCGGGGCGGCTGGCGGTGGATATGTCGCTGCACGCGGAATATACCTCCACCCCCAAGGTGGCGCGGCAGCTGGCGGAATACACCCGCAGCATCGGTGCCCGTATGCACGCCCATGTAGCCGAGACCAAACTCGAGACCGAGGAATGCCGGCAACGTCACGGCAAATCCCCGGTGCGCTATTTAAACGACCTGGGGCTGTTTGATAGCCCTACGGTAGCCGCGCACTGCGTGTGGCTGGATGAAGGGGATTATGAAATCCTGGCGGAAAAGGGGGTCACGGTAGCCACCTGCCCGGTCAGCAACCTGAAGCTGGCCAGCGGGCTGTGCAACCAGCCCCGGTTGGTGGAGCACGGCATCAATCTGGCGATTGGTACCGACGGCGTAGCCAGCAATAACAGCATAAATTTTCTGGAGGATATGAAGTTTTTTGCCGTGGTATATAAGGGGGCCTACAGCGACCCCACGGTCATTACCCCGCGCGAGGTGCTCTATGCCGCTACCCGCGGCGGCGCGCTGAGCCAGGGCCGTGACGACTGCGGCAAGCTGGCGGTGGGTTATAAAGCCGACCTCATCGTACTGGATATCGGCAAGCCCAATATGCAGCCCGAATACGACCTGATAAACAATATCGTCTATTCCGCCTGTGGCGGGGATGTGGTGCAGACCATGGTAGACGGCAAGGTGCTGTACCGCAACGGAGAATTCCTGACCATAGATATCGAACGCGTGACCAATGAGGTGCAGCGCAGCGTAAAGGGCATCCTGGCACAGCTATAGGCATCGGGAAGCGGCTAATAAGGTGGGATACTGCACCGGGCGTAGCCCGCCGGCCGGCACGCGGCAACAGCAAGCGACAGGTTATACGAAATCTTGCCGCATTTGCCCGAAAAGTTTATAATGATGCGGGACATTAGCATCCGAGCCCATTGCGGCTCCTGATATTAGGAATAAAAAATTTGGAGGGAAAAAAATGTGGAGCGAACATATAAGAAAGCTTACCGTCGGCACGGAGGATGTGGATTGTGAGCGGTTCTCCTGTGCCTGCTTGTTCTGGAAACGGCCTTACCGGCCGGTGATGCCGGCGGACATCGACGCTCATGCGGAAATGATGCTGACCCCGATGGCGTTCGTGGTGCGGGGCGCTAAAAACCACTGTATTTACGACCTGAAGCACGGCAACCTTTATGCCATAGACGATGCCGCGCTGGAGGCGCTGAAAAAAGGACCCGACGAGGAGCTCCGTAATTTTTTGCTTACCGAGGGGCTGTTGGAGGACGCTGCTGTGCCCGGGTCCGAGCCGCGGGACACGCCTTTAAATTTCGCCATGCTCCAAACCACCGATTTGTGTAATTTGAAGTGTATTCACTGCTATGAGGACGCGATATACGGCGCCAAGGATTTCCATACCCTGAGCCTGGCCGACGCCGAGTATGCCATGGACGAACTGCGGGCCATCGGCGTGGAGAACATCCAGTTTACCGGCGGGGAGCCGCTGTGCAACCCGCACATCATACCGATGCTCAAGGCGGCGGCAGCGCGCTTTAGCACCGTGGAACTGTATTCCAACTGTGTGCTGATGGATGACGATGTGGCGGCGTTGCTCAAGGAACTGGGGATCACGGTGGCGGTGTCCATATATTCCTATGACCCCATGGATCACAGCTTCGTCACCCTGGGGCGCAATTCGCATGATAAGACCACCCGCGGGCTGGAGATACTAAATAAGCATGGGGTTGAGACCCGCATTTCCACCATCCTGATGGACGGCGTGGACCTGGGCACGCGGGGGGACTGCTCCTACGACCTCAACTGCAAGCAGGACGTGGTGCGGCTCACCGGCCGGGCGGGAGCCATCCTGGTTGATGAAAGCACCCTGTCACGGAAACTGATCACCCCGGATACCTTCAAGGATAAACTCAACGCTTATGACGTACTCTTTCGCATGGGCTATCATAATTGTTTCGGCTATGCGCTGTATATCTCCGCCGAGCTTGAGGTCAACCCCTGCCCGATGGAAAAGAGGCTTTGCCACGGAGACATAAAGGGCAGGGCTCCCGGACTTTTAGCCGCTATCATCAAGCCGGAGCTTCTGGCCATGAACGGCGACCGCATAGAGGGGTGCCGGGGCTGCGAATACCGCTATGCGTGTTTCCACTGCATTGCCGACAGCATGGACCGCGCCCCGGAGGAAAAGCCCTGGTACTGTGCCTATGAACCGGAAACCGGTGTATGGCATGTGGAGGAGATATACAAAATGATAAGGAAGATGAAACAGCAGGTGCGCGAAGAGATACTTAAATCCGATGAATGATCAAAACTTGGCGGCGTTACCAACGCCGGCACAGAAAAGGGGGCGCCGGGCATAGAAACGCAAGCGCGGAAATTGCAGGAATTGGTGATAGAATTTTTAGGGCTGACGGGACGGGTATTGCCCGACGATGTGCGGCAGCGGCTGACGGAGCTGCGGGCGGAGGAGGAAAGCCCTCTGGCGCTGGCGGTGTATGATTCCATGTTCAAAAACCTGCAACGGGCGGAGGCGCTTAACCGTCCCTGTTGCCAGGACACGGGGCTGATTCAGTTTTTCGTGCAGGCCGGAACCGGTTTTCCGCTCATAAATGAGCTGGAGGGAATCCTTGTTTCCGCCGTGCGCGAGGCTACCGACCGCGTGCCCCTGCGCCATAACGCGGTGGAAATCTTTGCCGAAGTGAACACCGCCTGCAACGCAGGCGAGCGCGCGCCCTGGATAGAGTGGGAGATAGTGCCGGACAGCAGCGAATTAGTGCTGTATTCCTATATGGCGGGCGGCGGTTGCAGCTTGCCCGGCCATGCCAAGGTGCTGATGCCCTCGGCCGGTTATGAAGCGGTGGTGGAGTTTGTGTTCGACACCATCGTCAATATGGGCATCAACGCCTGCCCGCCGCTGCTGGTGGGAGTGGGTATCGGCACCTGTGTGAGCTCGGCGGCCAAATTATCCAAGAAAGCCTTGCTGCGCCCGGTGGGCAGCCACCATCCTCATCCACGCGGCGCGATGATGGAAGCGGAGCTAAAGGACGGATTAAACGCCGTGGGCCTGGGCCCGCAGGGGCTGGGCGGGGCCGCCAGCGTGATGGGGGTAAACATCGAGACCGCGGCGCGCCATCCCTCCTCGATGGGTGTGGGGGTCAGCGTGGGCTGCTGGGCGCATCGCCGCGGTTGTATCCGTATCCGCGAGGACTTGAGCTATGAGCTCATCAGCCACCGGGGGCAGGAATCGCGGCTCAGTGATGGGGATGACGCCAAGCGACGGACCGGCAGCGCCCGGGGAACGGAGGAGCCTTCATGGAAAAGAAGTTGACTACACCCCTCGCGGCGGAGGATATTGCCGACCTGCGGGTGGGAGACATAGTATACCTGGACGGTATGCTGGCCACCTGCCGCGATATCAGTCACCGGCGGCGGGTGCTTAAACACGAAAAACCGGATTTTGAGCTTGCAGGCATGGCGATATTTCACGCCGGGCCTATTGTGCAGCAGTGCGGGGACGGCGGCTGGCGTATGGTTTCCATCGGGCCCACCACCCGTATGCGCATGGAGAAGTATCAAGCGGAATTCATTGCCCTGACCGGCGTGAAGCTCATCATCGGCAAAGGCGGCATGGGCGAAAAAACCGCCGCCGCCTGCCGGGAGCATAAAACGGTACACGCGGTATTCCCGGGCGGCTGTGCGGTGGTGGCCGCCGAAGCGGTGGAGGAGATCACGAGCGTGGAGTGGTTGGATCAGGGTATGCCCGAAGCCTTCTGGGTGTGCCGGGTAAAGGGTTTTGGCCCCTTGATCATTTCTATCGATACCGAGGGCAACAATCTGTTTGAAAACAATAAACAACTCTTTCATACCCGCCAGGCCCAGGTGATGCCGGCGATAATGGAAAAGGTTCATTTCATGAAATAAAACGCCGGTGGGCAGTCCGGAAGAGGATTGTAATGCCGGCGTTTTTTCCCCGCTTTTGGTTTTCCCTTATGCAGTAGAATCAGGTATGAGGGGCAGTATCACCCGGGTCTTAAACAGGTCGCCGTCGATATGCAGGCTGAAATGGCCGCCCTGTAATTCGGTCAGGCTGCGGGCGATGGACAGGCCCAAGCCGCTGCCTTCGCTGCTGCGGGCTTCGTCGCCGCGGGTAAAGCGTTCCATCAATTCATCGGGGCTGATATTCAGAGGGGTAGCGGAAATGTTTTTCATGACGATATGGCCCCAACGGTCGCTCACCGCCGGTTCGATATACACCCGCGAACCGGGCTGGGCGTATTTGAAGATGTTGGACAGAAGATTCTCGATCACCCGCCACAGCAGGCGTCCGTCGGCCAGCACCCAAATCTTCCCCTCCGGCAGCATAAGGCGGAAATCCAGCCCGGAAGCGTTCACCTGTTCATCCAACTCGCCCAACCCCTGACTCAGCAGCGATACCAGTTCCACCTCTTCCAGCGCCACCGTGATGCTGCCGCTGGAGGCCTTGGAGGCTTCAAACAGGTCGTCGGTCAGGGTCTTCAAACGCGCCGCCTTTTGCTCCACGATTTCGATGTAGCCGGCGGCGTTTTCGCTGCCTGTGCCTTCCGTTTTCAGCAGGTCGATATAGGTGATAATGGAGGTCAGCGGGGTGCGCAGGTCGTGGGAAACATTACTGATGAGCTCGCTCTTCATGCGCTCGCTCTGCAGTTCGCGCTCCACCGCGAGTTTGAGCCCATCGCCAATGGCGTTGATATCGGCGGCCAGGGAGTAGAGCTCGCTGTTGGGCTTTATGATAACCCGCTGCTCCCGCTTGCCCTCCCCGGATTTGAGGGTGGCGGTAAATGCTCCGTCCCGCAGCGGGATCTGATGCTCCAGATCGCCTTCCTTGAGCGCGGTGATACCCTCGCGGATGGCGGTGTAAACCAGAGCCTTTTTATGCACCCAATGTATGAGGAAGGGGGTAAAAAGGAGCGCAAACCAGGGGTTGAGCGCGCTCAGCAGAATAAATACGATTGCCACGCCGGCGGCCATCAGGCACAGGCGCTGCACCAGGGGGCGTCCGTTCAGGAGCGCCGATACGCCGCCGGAGATGTCGCGGGCTATCCTTATACAGATGGCGCCCAGCAAGCTGTGCCTGATCAGGCTGCGGTTTTTGAGGTGGCGCAGCAGGGACAGCAACAGGAGCAGCCCGAAGGTACTGCCCAAAGCGGTGATCAAAAACAGCAGCCCGCTCAGGGAGGGATTCAGGGGATAATCGCCCTTTGCTGTCCACAGGCTGATATCGCCGCCTATGCAAACGAAGGCCAGGCACAGGAACAGGAAGAAATTGATGTCGGTATAGAGGCGGTCAATGCCATGCAGGTGCAGCCCATCGTCATCCGGCTCGCGCCCGGCTACCAGCGTCAAATAAAGCAACAGCAGCAGAAAGGCGGCCACGCTGACGGTCAGCGCCGCGATACAGCGGACCGCTTCGCTGTGCTGGGAGATATTTCCCGGGTCGGCGAGGAGGTTGCCGTTCAGTTGGGACAGGGAGAGCATTTGCATGGTGGTCATGACGGCTACCACCAGCATCAGCACCGCCAGCACAAAGGCTATTATTTTCGTGGCGCGACGGCGGCCGAAATTGCTTAAAGAGCTTCTTTCCGCGGTCAAGGCCTACACTTCCTTTTCCATTTTATAGCCCACGCCCCACACTACTTTCAGATAGCGGGGCTCTTTGGGGTTGATCTCGATTTTTTCCCGGATGCGGCGGATATGTACCGCCACGGTGTTTTCGGAGCGGTAAGCCGGCTCGTTCCAAACCTGCTCATATATCTGGTCGATGGAAAAGACCCGGCCCGGGCTTTGGGCCAAAAGTTTTAAAATGCCGTATTCCACCGGGGTCAGGCGCACCGGTTCGCCGTCCACCGTCACCTCGCGGGCTTCATCGTCGATCATTAGTCCGCCGATACGGAGCACGGAAGGTTTGGTGTTGATGCTGCCCAGCGCGGTGTAGCGCCGGAGCTGGGAGCGCACCCGGGCCAGCAGTTCCAGCGGCTGAAAGGGTTTGGTCACGTAGTCGTCGGCGCCCAGGTTAAGCCCCATAATCTTATCGGTGTCCTCCGTTTTGGCGGAGAGCAGGATGACCGGGATGTTTTTATCGGCGCGCAGTTTCATCAGGGTCTGCAAGCCGTCCAGTTTCGGCATCATGATGTCCATGATGATGAGCTGCAGTTCCTGCTGCTCCAGCACCGCCAGCGCCTCCAGGCCGTCATAGGCCTTGAACACGGTGTAATTCTCATTTTTTAAGTAAACCTCAATTGCATTTACTATCTCGCGGTCATCGTCGCACACCAAAACGTTCATCCTGCCATCACATCCTTAAAACTAAATCATCATTGGCCCGCGCCCCGCGCAGGGCAAGAGATAGCACACCTGGAAACGGATACCCCAGCGCGAGATGCACGCTGCTAAAAACTATTATACCGCCAAGGGGGGATTGTTTACAGCATAGCAGTTATTTATTACGAATCAAGGGCAGGATTTCTTAAGAAACTATGAACGCACCGTCAATGTTTGCTATAATACCTTGAGGCGCAGGGTCGGAGGAAGAAATAATGAACGAGCAAATGATCATATACGGGCTTTTGGCGATAGTGCTGCTGGTATTCGTGTTGCCCTTTGCGGTGCGAAGGGTGGAGGAAAACCTGGAAGCCTTTTTGTTTATCATGGGCGTAGCGGCATGTCTGGTATCAGGGCAAATGAATGCGGAGCTGATGCTGGAGGCGCTGGAGGAGCCGTGGAAGATCTCGCTGGCGGTGCTGGCGGCGGGCGCGGTTTTTTATGGGCTGCGGGAGCATTTTTCCGCCGGGATGCAGGCCGTGTTTCGCCATGTGCCGGTATGGCTGGTGGTTTTTGTCATGGTGCTGCTGCTGGGGCTGCTCTCCAGCCTGATCACCGCTATCGTGGCGGCTATCGTGCTGGTGGAGCTTATCTTGCTGCTGCCCATGGATAAGGCCGGCCAGGCTAAGGTGTGTATCCTGGCCTGTTTCGCTATTGGGATGGGAGCCGCGCTGACGCCGCTGGGCGAGCCGCTGTCCACCATTGCCGTGGCCCGGCTGAATGAGGATTTTATGTATCTGTTTCGCTTGCTGGGGCGCTATATCATTCCGTCGGTAGTGTGTTTTGCCGCCATAGCCGGGGTTTACAGCGCGATTTATCAGCGCCGGGCCATCCGCAGTCTAAAGACGGAGGCAGCGCAAGCTCAGGAGGAAGTGGAGCCGGATGATGTAAAAAGCATCGTGGTGCGGGCGCTGAAGGTATATCTGTTTGTGATGGCGCTGGTATTTTTGGGCGACGGGCTGGAGCCTTTGATCGAGAAATATGTGCTGGGCATGAGCCCTACGCTGCTGTACTGGGTTAACATGGTATCGGCCATTCTGGATAATGCCACGCTGGCAGCGGCGGAGCTCAGCCCTTCCATGTCGGAGATAACGCAAAAGGCTATTTTGATGGGTCTGCTGGTAAGCGGCGGCATGCTGATCCCGGGCAATATCCCCAATATCATCGCCGCCTCACGGCTAAAGATCGGCGCCACCGATTGGGCCAAGCTGGGCCTCCCCCTGGGGCTGATTGCCATGGGGCTGTTCTATCTCATACTGTTTATTTAACGGTGGGAAAAAAGGGGGTATATTTACGATGGAGGGAAAGAAACGACTTAATGAAAAGGTGGTAAAAACGCTTGAAGCGCAGCCGCTGTGGTATGTGAGTACCTGCTCGGATGTTCCCGAAAACGCCATTGTCGGCTTTCATGAGGTTCTGGATGACCGCCGGCTGCTGCGGTGCGATGTCTTTATGAAAAACACGCGTCATGGCTAATTTCCCCCCGGCTTTCCGAATTTAGCCTTATATGCGGCAATGCAGTGTTTCACCACGGCCTGGGCTTCGACCGCGCCCTGGGTTTCGTCCACCGTGGTCTCCTTGTTCTCCAATAATTTATATACGCTGAAAAAGTGGCGCATTTCCTGGAATATGTGCGGCGGCAGTTCCGAGATGTCCTTGTAACCGTTGTACATGGGGTCGTCGAAGGGGACAACGATAATTTTTTCATCATTGCGGCCGCCGTCCAGCATGCGAATGAAGCCGATGGGGTAGCCGCGCACCAGCGTCAGCGGCACCACCGGCTCGGAGCATAGCAGCAGCACATCGAGCGGGTCGTTGTCATCTCCGTAGGTGAGCGGGATGAAGCCATAATTTGCCGGATAGTGGGTCGAGGTATAGAGTACGCGGTCCAGCTTCAGCATACCGGTCTCCTTATCCAACTCATATTTGTTTTTGCCGCCCTTGGAGATTTCCACCACACAGACAAAATCGTTGGGGGTGATGCGGGACGGGTCTATATCATGCCAAATGTTCATGAAGCATGTCCTCCTTATACGTTGTCGTTCGATATTTATGGCCATAACCTTGCTTTCCCGATATATTCGCTGATATTTTGCGGAAAACAGGGGAGGGCTATGCGCCGCAATTGCGGCAATCCGTAAGATACGGCAAAAAAACGCGGCAACTCAAGCGTTGCCGCGTCAAGCCGTTTAGGCGATAAAAACCGTCTTTGGGCGCGGGCTGAATGGTCACTTTTTGTGTGGCGAATGGTGATTTTCTGTTAAGCCACCGGTCCCGTTTGTTAAGGGGATGATATTCGCCCCCCTGTGCGCACTCTGCTCTCTCCGCCGTCCCCGCGTTCTCCCTTCCCCCGCTCGCTCCCCCTTTCCCGCTTCGCCTCCTCGCACCAAAACTAAGCCGCGCGCGGCATTTTACATAATATATGCGCTGCCGGGAGGCCCGGTGCCTGCGGCAATGGGACCGAAAACGCCTGCAAAGCCCGCGGCGGCTCCGCTGATATGGCAACTTGGCAACAACATGCCTTCACGGGTTAAGGTCGGCGTTGCGGGCGCTGCATCGGAGAAGCGTTGGGGCGGTGAGTTTTGTTTTATAATTGAGCGATGGACTTTTGGCGGTTTGATAATTAAAATATAAGCAGGAATAATATACGCCGTGGACGTGGGGAGTGATAAGCCAATGGATTTGAAAATGCAGACCAATGCGGTGAAGCTGGTGTGGTCGATCCTGGACCGGCGCCACAATACGACGCCTATAATCCCGCCTTATCCGCATAAAACGAAGTTTCCGGAGGAGGGCGCTCTCGAGCAGCCCTTTCCTCGTTGTACGCCGGAGGAGCAAGGCATATCATCGCATTATGTGGCTGATTTCCTGGACGAGCTGCAAAAGGAACGGGGACTGGATATGCATTCCATCATGATCCTGCGCAATGGCCAGGTAATCGCCGAGGGCGATTTTGGCGCTTATCGCAGCGACGTATGGCATGTCACCCATTCCTTGTGCAAGAGTATTACCGGCCTGGCTATCGGCATGATGATCGATGAAAAACGCCTTGCTTTGGACGATAAGGTAGTGAAGCTGCTGGAGCGCCGCGCTCCGGCGCTGGCGTCTTTAACCTTCAAGAATGTCACCGTGCGTCACCTACTGACCATGAGTTCCGGCGTGAACTTCGGCGAGGGCGGCGCGGTGACGGAGGAGAATTGGGTAAAGTGTTATTTGGAATCCATCCCCCGCGGCGAGCCGGATACGGACTTTGCCTATAACAGCATGAACAGCTACATACTGGGCGCTATCATTAAAGAAATCACCGGTTACGGGCTGACGGCTTATCTGAAGGAGCGCCTGTGGAAGCCTTTGGGTATCACTAAGGTGTATTGGGAGCGTTGTCCCAAAGGCCTGGAAAAAGGCGGTTGGGGCCTGTATATGTGTCCGGAGGATATGGCTAAGATCGGGCAGCTGTATCTGCAAAAGGGTAATTGGCAAGGCCGGCAGCTGGTGTCTGAGCAATGGATCAAAGATGCCACCACGGCACAAATCGCAACCCCCCAAAGCTTTGGCGCGTATGATTATGGTTATCACATCTGGGTGGGGCGGGAGGAAAAATCTTTCCTGCTCAACGGCATGTTCGGGCAGAATATCATCGGTTATCCCGATAAACAACTGCTGCTGGTCACTACCGCGGGCAATAACGCTATCTTTCAGCGCAGCAGTTATTTTGCGTTGGCGCACCGTTATTTTGGCGCCGGTTTCGTGCCGGGAGAGCCGTTGCGTGAGGATCCGGGCGCACAAAAGCATCTGGCCAAAATCACGCAGGGACTCTACCGCAGGCCGCGCGGCGGGAAGATCATGAAATTCTTCAGCGCCGAGCCCCTGCCCAAGCAGTGCTTAATCTTGAGCGGACGGGAGTATGAGCTGGATCGCCGCCAGACGATGAATGTAGGCGTGTTCCCGTTGTTGGCGCAGGCACTGCAGAACAATTATACCACCGGCTTGTGCGAGCTGGGCTTTGATATAGAGGACAACGTCTTTTACATCACGCTGGCGGAGAAGGATCAGAGCTTTCGCCTGCCGGTCGGGTTTGATACGCCGCAGTATGCCGATATAACCGTCCATGGAGAGCCGTATAAAGTGGGGATAACCGGGCAATTTGCCACCGATGAAGACGACACCCCGGTATTAAAGCTGCGCCTGTCGTTTTTGGAGTTATCCAACGCGCGCCTGATAAAAATATTCTTTTATGGCGAACGCATTCGTTTGGGTATGAGCGAAATGCCGGATCAGCGCGCACCGTTGGGCGCTCTGCGGCTGGCGCTGAAACAAAACCCCAATAATAAGTTTATTGAAGCCTTGTTATCGCGGGTGGATGATGATTATCTGGTGTATAAGATCGAGCGGGCGCTGGCGCCTACGGTCAGCGGCATGCTGGTACCGGAACCGCCGGATGCATGAGGCGGACGTTAAACCGGCTCACGCAACCAAAATCCCGGCGCGGGGGTCGTCATCGCTCCACTGCCGGGATTTTTTACGGTTATATGCTTTTTTGTTTTCAGTCTTGCGGGTCACCGGGTTTAACGGCCCCCAGTTTCCGCGCTGGGCCTTATCCTGCTCCCGCTTGGCTTTTTGGGACAGCTTCTCGCGGGGGATATAGCGTTTCACATCGCCTCACTCCTTTGCCATCAGCAGTTTTTGCACCGCTATTATAGCGCCTGGCGCAACCGACTGCAACCCTTTTCAAAATAAAACCAGCCTTTGACAATAGGGCGACTTCAATATAATATATTATCATAGTTGAATATGGGGGGATGAGCATGGATTACGCAACGGTCAATTATGCGGTAACGGAAAAAGGCATCGCGGTAATCACTTTTAACCGGCCGGAGCAGATGAATGCCGTCAATGAGCAGATGATGACGGATATGGCGGCGGCCTGCCGGACGGCGCAGGCGGACGATGCGGTCAAGCTGGTGGTAATCACCGGCGCGGGCCGGGGGTTTTCCAGCGGCGGCGATTTGGATATGATAATGAACTGTAAAACGCCCGTTCATGCCAAGGACGTTTTTGACGGCTTCGGCGCTATGGCGCTGGCTATATACGAAATCACCAAGCCGGTGATAGCCGCCGTGAACGGTACGGTGGCGGGGGCTTCGATGGCGCCGCTGATGGCCTGCGATATAATCTTGGCTACGGATAAGGTGCGCTTCGGTTACACGTTCACTTCGGTGGGCCTGTGTCCGGATAACGGCACCTCTTATTTTCTGGTGCAAAAGGTGGGTTACCACCGGGCAGCGGAGATTTTGTGGGAGGGGCGCATCCTGAGCGCACAGGAGGCCTATGAGCTCAATATGGTGAACCGCATTTTGCCGGCGGATAATTTCATGGCGGCGGTGATGGATTACGCCGAGAG
>JAUNBV010000164.1 GCA_030526885.1 Syntrophomonadaceae bacterium | reverse complement strand
CGTGCTGTGTCTGATAGCGTACTGCAAGGCTGTGTCCACCGACAAACGTCGGTAAAGAGTATCGGCGGTCTGAAGGTCTATATCCAGATTCGCGCCCTTATCCATCGTCTTTAGCATCATGGTGGCGCTTTCCATGATAGCCAGTACGTCGTCGCGATTGGACGCATACTGGCTCATAGGGATTTGACAGATGCTGACGGAAATGACCGCTTCCGATCCGGAAAGATTCCAGCTTTCCTCGAAGCGCTTACGCACAGCTTCGCCGTTGACCTTGGAATTAGGCGTGTATATACCGACAAAGCGGTCGCCCTTGATCCGAAAAGCGTTATTGGCGCCAAAAGACGACATCATGAAAGCGCCGATCTGCGCCAGCAGTTCATCGCCGCCCTGAATGCCATAGATGGTATTGACAAATTTTAAGTTGTTGATATCGATTACAATCAGTCCATATTCCTTGCGGTTGTTAATGAGTTTGTCCAAGGTAAGGGGAAAGGCCGGCGCGGCGTAAAGACCGGTAAGATTATCGGTAAAGTTTTCGGGGTTCTGGAAGGTAAGAAACATCATCATGATAGCGATGGTGACGGCCATGCCGCTTACCAGATACTGCGGATAGAAATACTGGAAAGCCACGGCGGCCACCGTCATAATGACATAGGCCAAAATGGTATTGTACTGCAGCCTGATTACCCGCCGGCGATAGCGCGACACAAAGAATAACCCGCTGAATATATAGAAGAACGCCACCAGATATATAAAATTGTATAAGGGACCATGAACGTAATTGAAGGCGTCATCGATATAGATAATGTAATTATGCATGGGAGAGAGCAGTATAAATAAGGCCGATAGAGCGGCCGGCAGTAAGAGCAGCAGGATGTTTTTGCGGTTCTCGTGCGTAAGATAATTTACCAGTGCCATGGTGTAGAGCATGAAGATGGCGCACAAAACGATTTGAGTCGCCAGATAAAGCGGATTTACCACCATATTGATCCATGCCGGCACCTGAGCCGCATAGGTCAGGGTAAACGCACTGATGATGTCGAAAGACAGGTTGAAGATGGCCACCACAATGAACACCGCATATAGCGTACTGCTCGTGTCCAACATGTTGTCGCGGCGAAAGAAATAAAGAAAAAGTACGATCAGAAAACCGAGTGAGCATATTTCAAAGTATGGATTGAACAGCAAATCAGTACCCCCTTGCGAATGCCCTCGAAAAGCGGATGTATCTTATATGCTCGTATGTTTAACTAATAAAGTTTAACATTTCCTTTTTAGGAATACAATAGAAAATATGCCGTGTATGTCGAAATATTTATGGGGCGCATAATATTTTGCTTTTTGGCTTGCGGTATTTTAGAATTAGGTTATTGCATAAAATACCAAAATAACACAGCGGCTGTAATTGGGCGTTAATGCCGGGAGGAGTTTTTATGGGCAAAAAAAGAGTACTGGTCATGATGGGAGGAAGCTCGGCCGAACGCGAAGTGTCCCTGCGCAGCGGCGCGGCGGTGTTGAGGGCCTTGCGCACCGGCGGCGATTACGAGGCCGAAGCACTGGATTTTCGTCCCGAGGCGCTGATGGATTGTCTGGCGGCGCTTGAACAATTTAAGCCCGACATAGTTTTTATAACCCTGCACGGTCTTTACGGAGAGGACGGCACGGTACAGGGACTACTGGAACTGCTGGGCATCCCCTATACCGGCTCGGGCGTCGCCTGCAACGCGCTGTGTATCGACAAGGCCATCAGTAAAAAAATATTTAAGGCCGGCGGATTTCCCACCCCTCCGTACCGTTTGCTGCGCCTGGGCAGCCGCGAACTGGATGAAGAAATCCGCAGCGGGGCGGAAGATTTGGGATTTCCTTTAGTAGTAAAGGCCGCTCGGCAGGGTTCCAGCATTGGCACCTATATAGTACGCCGGGCGGAGGAACTGGCTGAGGCAGTGCGGGAGGCCTTTACTTATGACAATCATTTGCTCCTGGAGCAGTACATTGAGGGCACCGAACTCACGGTACCGGTGATCGGCAATGATGAACCGCAGGTGTTGCCCATCATAGAGGTGACGGCTAAAAACAGCTTTTTTGATTATGAGGCCAAATACACTGCCGGCATGTGTGACCATATTATCCCCGCCCGTATCCCGGCGGCGGCAGCGCAGCGAATAGAAGAACTGAGCGCGCAAATATACCGATATATGGACTGCAGGGGCTTTGCCCGCATTGATTTTATGATGGATGTTAAAGGCGACCCCTGGCTGCTGGAGGTCAATACCATTCCCGGCATGACCGATATGAGTTTGGTGCCGGACTCAGCGCGGGCTGCGGGCATCAGCTTTGCCGAGCTGACCGATACAATTGTAAAACTGGGGCTGGACAATATAAAGTAATAAATTAAGGAGGATTTCGCAGGCTTTAAGCGAATTTTCTAAGGTTATCACCCTGCCGTTGGTGTTTTGCCTACCCCATGGGGACGGGCAATAATAGTTGTAAGGAGGAAATAAATGGACAACAAAAAGGGGAGTTACGGTTTTTATATTAAGCTGGCGGTAATTTTGGCGCTGTTGGGCCTCTTGTCGCTGTTGGCCCGTTACTATGTTGATTGGTTGTGGTTCAGCAGTCTGGGATTTAACAGCGTGTTTATAATTACGCTGCTCAGCAAGATTTGGCTCTATGTCCTAGTGTTCGTAGTGGCCTTCCTGTTCCTCTGGCTGAACTTCAAGATTACCGGGCGCGTTGAAGATGACGAGGAGGAATACCCTGAAGAACCTACCTTTGACGAGGAAGGCAACGTCATTTACATGCACCCCCGCGACGGCCCCTATGCCCAAATGCTGAAGGGCACGTTCGGCAAGTGGGTATTGGTCGCTCTGGCGCTGTTGGGAGCGTTTTTCGCCGCTTCGGCGGTGGGGGACAACTGGATGACGGTGCAGCAGTATTTAAACAGCGCGCCCTTCGGCTCGACTGACCCCGTGTTTAATAAAGATATTTCTTTCTATTTCTTTGACCTGAGTTTCTATCAGTTTGTCTATGGCTTGATGATGCTGACGCTGATACTGACGCTAATCATGACCGCGATGGTTTATCTGTTCCGCGGCAACAATAAAAACTTTTTATCCAACTGGCGGGAGCAATCCTTTCAGAAGAACCACCTGGCCGTT
>JAUNBV010000018.1 GCA_030526885.1 Syntrophomonadaceae bacterium | reverse complement strand
ATGGATGAAAAGCGAAAGCGAAGGCGCGTCAGGTGGCACTGAAGGAGCGAAGGGGCGCTTTCCAAATTTAAAAAACAAAAGCATTTGGCTGCTGATAGCGGCGGCGGCGCTGGGACTGGTGGCTTTGCTGTTGCCATCGCCGCCATCGGGTACCCTCACGGCACCGGGCATGGAGACGGCAGTGAGTACCGCCGGGTCCGGGACCGATGCGATAAGGCTGCAACTGGCCCAGGAGTTGGAGGGGGTGTTGGCGGCGGTGGAGGGAGCCGGCAAAGTGCAGGTGAGCATCACTTTAGCTTCGGAAGGCGAAAGGGTGTATGCGCGCAATTCCCAAGAGGATGTGCGCCGTACGGTGGAATATGACAGCAATGGCGGCGAACGAGACATAACTGAGGACAGCCGTCAAAGCGAAGTGGCGCTGGCCTCCGGTGCGGCTCTGCTGCAGGAGCATAAACCACCTGTGATATCCGGGGTTTTGGTGCTGGCCGACGGAGCCGCCGATGTGCGCATGCAGGAGCAACTGACCGATTTGACCGCAACCCTGCTGGGGATTTCTCCGCACTGCGTGCGGGTAGCCGCGCGAAGCGGCAGTGAGTAAGGGGGTAAGATAGCAATGGTGATTCAAATGAAAGATTGGCGGCGGTGGGCGTTGGTAGGCTGTGCGGTGATGCTGTCCATTCTGGCGCTGACCCTGGGCGGGGGACAGGAGGGCGAGACCGGGGCGCCGAGCTTTTCCGCCATAACGGTGATGGATGATATGGCTCAACAGCCCAATGATCAAGGGATTGCCAATGATGCGACAGAAGCGGGTGCGGCTGCGGCGGCAGTGCCGGTGAGCGCGGTTGCGATTACCGATGAAACCGTGTTGACCGATTTTGGTTTTGCCGATGATGACCCCGGCCGCATCAAGGCGCAGCAGGCTGCCGGTGGCAGCGAACTCCTGGCCGGATACCGTTTGCGCCGGGAACGATTGCGGGGGGAGCAGACGGCTATGTTGCAGGCGGTCATCGCCTCGGAACTGAGCAGCGAGCAGAGCCGTGAAAATGCGGAAGCTCAGCTTATGGCTTTGTCCCGTCAGGCGGAAAAGGAATTGCTGGCCGAGACCCTGATTAAGAGTCAGGGGGCCGAGGATTGCGCGGTAATGCTCACCGGAGACGGAGCCGCCGTGATTGCGGACAGCGCTTTAGACAGCGTGGCAGTCGCCGCTCTGGTGGCCCAAACCACCGGCATTGCCATGGAAAAAATCAGCGTCCTGCGCCTACCCTCTGCCCCTTAAATATGTGTATACTTGCGTTTTGGCATTGAAAAACTCTGTCTTCGCCAATATAATGTTAGAACCTGTTGCCGAAGGGAGAGGAGAAAACATGCAAAAAATAAGGATAACCGATACCAGTCTGCGCGATGGCCATCAGAGCCTGTGGGCCACCCGTATGACCACCGAAGATATGCTGCCGATACTGGAAAAGATGGATGACGTGGGTTACCACTCCCTGGAGGTATGGGGGGGGGCAACTTTCGATGTGTGTATCCGCTTCCTGCACGAGGATCCGTGGGAACGGCTGCGCATCATCCGCCGGCATATAAAGCGCACTCCGCTGCAAATGCTGCTGCGCGGCCAATCGTTGGTCGGTTACACCCATTATCCCGACGACGTGGTATACCGCTTTGTCGATAAGGCCGCCGAAAACGGCATCGATATTTTTCGCACCTTTGACGCCCTGAACGATCTGCGCAATTTAGCAAGCGGCCTGAAGGCCATCAAAAAAACCGGCAAACATGCGCAGGCCTGCGTGGTTTACACCATTAGCCCGGTGCATTCAGCGGAGCATTTTGTGGAAAACGCCATGCGCTTGCGCGATATGGGGGCCGATTCCATCTGTATCAAAGATATGGCAGGCCTTTTATCGCCCTATGTGTCCTACGAGCTGGTCAGCGCGCTGAAAGAAAAAGTGGGGCTGCCGATACAGTTACATACCCACTATATCGGTGGTTTGGCAGTAGTATCCGTAATCAAAGCCGCCGAAGCCGGGGTGGATGTGGTAGATACCGCCTCCGTGCCCATGGCCTTTGGCAGTTCCCAGCCTCCGGTGGAAACCGTGGTACGGGCCTTGCAGGGCTCGGGCCATGACACCGGGCTTAATCTGCACCAACTGTTCGAGGTAGCCGCCTATTTTGAGGATCTTAGGCAACATAAAGGATTTGAGCGCGGCGTGACCAAGATTTCCGATATGCGGGTATTTGAGCATCAGGTGCCGGGCGGCATGATCTCCAACCTTATATCGCAGCTGGAGGAGCAGAAAGCCGGCAACCGGCTGGAGGAAGTACTGCGGGAGATCCCCCGGGTGCGTGAAGATATGGGCTATCCTCCTTTGGTGACCCCTACCAGTCAGATCATCGGCATTCAGGCCGTATTGAACGTGCTGATGGGCGAGCGCTACAAATTGTGCCCCGGTGAGGTCAAAGACTATCTGCGCGGATACTACGGCCAGCCTCCGGCGCCGGTCAGCGAAGAATTGCGCCGTAAAATAATCGGCGACCTTCCGGTTATCACCCGCCGGCCGGCCGATGAACTGGAACCGCGCTGGGATAAGGCCGTAGCGGAAATGCAGGGTATCAGTGATAAGGATGAAGACGTTCTCACCTATGTGATGTTCCCGCAGGTGGCGCTGAAATATTTTGATTACCGCGCTATCGTAGCCCTTGAAGGAGACGAGTTTTTATCGAACGCTCCGGAGCTTACCGCGCAGGATCCCGGAACCGAAAACGCGCGGCGTCCGGTCAGCGTTCCACGCCGCAAAGCAGTTCCGGGAGGGGAGGAAGAAGAAATGAAAATTGAAGATATCCGTGAGCTTATCGTGATGTTGGAAGCCAGCAGCTTGGCTGAAATAAAAGTAAAGAGCAACGATACCGAAATCGTACTGCGCAAAAGTGCCGGTGGCAGCGAAGCGGTGGGTGGCATTGAAAGCGCAATGGCCGCCGCCCCGCGTCCGGAGGAGGGGTTGGTCAAAGTGAGCTCGCCCATGGTAGGCACCTTCTATGCCTCGCCATCTCCCGAAGCGCCGCCCTTCGTCGCAGTCGGTGATAAGGTAAAAGAGGGCCAGACGCTGTGTATCGTGGAAGCCATGAAGCTGATGAATGAGATTAAAGCCGAGTGTAACGGCGAGATAGCGGAAGTATTGGCCGAGAATGGCCAAGCGCTGGAGTATGGCCAGGTAATGTTCATCATCCGGCCCGCCTGAAGGGGGGATGCAGCTTGTTTAAGAAGATACTGATAGCTAACCGCGGCGAAATCGCCGTGCGCGTGATTCGGGCCTGCCGCGAACTGGGCGTAAAGACCGTGGCGGTGTATTCCACCGCCGACCGCGACAGCCTGCATGTGCGGCTGGCCGACGAATCGGTATGTATAGGCGACCCACCGGCTACCCAGAGCTATCTGAACCTGAGCAACATCATAGTGGCGGCCACCCAGCGCGGGGCTGACGCCATTCACCCCGGTTACGGGTTTTTAGCGGAAAACGCCTACTTTGCACGGCTTTGTGCCGCCAATGAGATAACCTTTATCGGGCCTCCGGCCGCAGTAATCGACTCCATGGGCGATAAGGTAAAAGCCCGCGAGCTGGCGGTCAGTGCCGGAGTGCCGGTAGTTCCCGGCAGCGCGGGAGCCGTTACCGACTCTGAAACCGCTGAACGCATTGCGGCGGAAATTGAATACCCCGTGATGATAAAAGCCTCCGCCGGTGGCGGCGGCAAGGGCATGCGCCTGGCGCACAGCGCCGATGACCTGCAGGAAGCGTTGAATATGGCCCGCATGGAAGCGGGCGCCGCTTTCGGCAACGATGAAGTGTACATCGAAAAATATATTGAAGAACCACGCCATATAGAAATCCAAATCTTGGCCGACGCCTACGGTAACGTCATCCATCTGGGCGAACGCGACTGCTCCCTGCAGCGCCGCAACCAGAAATTGCTGGAGGAATCGCCCTCCCCCGCAGTGGATGAGGAGTTGCGCGCCCGCATGGGAGCGGCGGCGGTAAAAGCGGCGCAGGCCGCGGGCTATCAGAGCGCCGGTACCATCGAATTCCTGTTGGACGCTCACCGCAACTTTTATTTTATTGAGATGAACACCAGGGTACAGGTCGAGCATGGGGTCAGCGAACTGGTGACCGGGTTGGATATCGTGCAGGAGCAGATCCGTATCGCCGCCGGTGAGCGGTTGCGCTGTAAGCAGGAAGAGGTGCGGTTGAACGGCTGGGCCATGGAATGCCGTATCAATGCCGAAGACCCGGCTTACGATTTTCGCCCTTCGCCCGGCGCGGTGCATACTTATATCATCCCCGGCGGACCCGGTGTGCGCGTAGATTCCGCTGCCTACCCCGGTTATGCGGTCAGCCCTTATTATGATTCCATGATCGCCAAGCTCATGGTATGGGCGCCGACCCGCGACGAAGCCATCGCGCGTATGCGCCGCGCCCTGCAGGAATTCACCGTAGAAGGCGTAGCCACCACCATCCCTTTCCACCTGCAAGTTCTGGACAACGCTTTCTTCCGCAAGGGAGAGGTCTATACCAACTTTATTCAACGCAGGATGCAGAGCTAAGGAGTTTATGATGAGCGCCAGGGTTTTGACCGCGGCGGTATGCCAGTTGCATATTAGGGAGGAAGCGGCGTCCAATTTGGAGCGGGCGGAGGCCATGCTGTGCGCGGCCAGGGATAAGGGCGCACAGCTCGCGCTTTTGCCGGAAATGTTTATGTGCCCCTATGAGCCGGAGGCCATCCGGGCAGCGGCGGAGCCGGAAAACGGCCCCACCACGCGGCGACTGGCAGCTTTGGCCTCAGAGCTGGGGCTGCTGGTGGGGGCAACCGTTGCCGAGCGGAGCGGGGGAGGACATATCTATAATACCGGCCTGGTTTTTGCTCCCAACGGAGACCTACTGGGCCGCCAGCTTAAAAACCATCTCTTTGACGTGAACATACCCGGACGGGTATGCAGTGAGGAATCGGCGGTGATAACGCCCGGTACGGGGGTGGAAGTGTTTGCATGGCAGGGATTGAGCCTGGCGGTGAATATCTGCTTTGATATCCGTTTTCCGGCCATGGCGCGGGAGGCGTCCCGCCGGGGAGCGCATGTTTTGTGCGTACCGGCGCAGTTTTCCGCCGGTACGGCTCCTGATCATTGGGAACTGTTGCTGCGGGCGCGGGCGGTGGATTATCAAATGTTCGTTATCGGCGCCAATGCCGCGTATGATGCTAAGGCGGCTTACCAAAGCTGGGGCCGTTCCATGATCGTCGATCCATGGGGCGATGTACTGGTCAGGGCCGGCGCGGGAGAGGAAATCATCATAGCCAAGCTGGATTTTGCGCGGTTAAAGCGGGTACGGCAGGAAATGCCCGTTGAGAACAACCGGGGCTCACACGCGCAGGATGATGGGCCGGGCTAACGCAAATATTTGCCGAGCGTAGCGAATAATTGCTCGATATCGATAGGCTTGGTAATATGATCGTTCATGCCGGAGGTCAAAGTTAAGGATACGTCTTCGGCGAAGGCATTGGCGGTCATGGCCAGAATGGGTATGGTCTGAGCCTGCGGATGGGCGGAGGCCCTGATCAGTTGGGTGGACTCGTAACCGTCCATCACCGGCATCTGCACGTCCATGATGATGGCCTGATAAGTACCCTCGGTGGAGGAAGTAAAAGCATTGAGCGCCTGCTGCCCGTCAGTGACGCCGTCTACCTCAAAGCCCACGCTGCTCAGGATTTCGGTGGCGATTTCCATGTTCATCTCGTTATCCTCGGCCAGCAGCAGCCGATAGCCGCTAAAATCATGGGCCATGGTGCTGTCCGGCATGCGATGTGGGTTTTGGTTGTAAGTGGTCACCAAAAGGTCAAACAAGGAGGATTGAAACAACGGCTTGCTGATTACCTTATCTACCCCCACGATGTGAGCTTCGTCCTCGATTTCCGAAAAATCGTACGCGGTGACGATAATTACAGGGAAGTTTCCGCCGTTCATTTGGCGAATTTGTTTTACCGTTTCCACCCCGTCCATACCGGGCATTTTCCAATCCATTATGCACATATCGTAACTATCGTTTTGCCGGTTGGCCTCGGCAATGGCTTTGAGAGCGGCATCACCGCTGGTAGCCGTATCGCAGCGCACGTTGCAGCGGTTCAGCAGGACTTGCATATAGTCGCAGGCGTTTTGCTCATCATCCACCACCAGCGCATGGACCTGGGAGAAATCATAGGCGGAGTGCTCATCGTGTGCGCCTTGGATGTCATGACGGCCGAAGGGCAGATCGACGGTGAAAACCGATCCCCGGCCTTTCTCGCTTTCCACCTTGATGGCTCCGCTCATCATGTCCACCAGGTTTTTGGTGATGGAAAGGCCTAGGCCGCTGCCGCCAAAATTCTGCGCGATACTGGAGTCGTATTGCTCAAAAGGCTTGAATATGCGTTCCATGAAATCCGCATCCATACCGATGCCGGTATCGCTTACGGAAAAGCGCAGGTATACCCGCTCCCGGTGGGTGGTGACCTGAGTGATATTGAGGGCTATGGAGCCGCCCTCCGGGGTGAATTTGACCGCATTGGACAGCAGGTTCATCAAAACCTGGCTCAGGCGCAGTTCGTCACCCACCAGCCATTCCTGGGTCAAATCGTGGAGCAGGACTTCAAAACGGATATTCTTTTGTTTGGCTTGATTGTAAAAGATGGTGGACACGTTCGAGAGGAGCTGTTTGAAATCAAAGGGCTCGTTGGACAGTTTCAACCGGCCGCTTTCGATGGAGGACATATCCAGCACATCGTTGATAATAGCCAGCAAATGCTTGGCCGACAGTTCCGCTTTACTGATGCAGTCCCTGACCTTTTCCTGCCGGTCGAGAGAGTTTTGGGCAATGGTCATATAGCCGATGATAGCGTTCAAGGGCGTGCGGATCTCATGCGACATACGGGACATAAAGCGGCCCTTGGCCTCGCTGGCGCGCTCCGCCGTTTCCAGAGCGTGCTGCAGCAGTTCGCGCTTGGCTTCTTCCTCCCGTTTAGTAGCGTCGATATTGCGCCTATACAGCATCACGTTATAGGGATGGGCTTTATCCCTGACCATGCCCTGCAACACATAGGAATGCCAACGCCAACTCCCGTCCTCTACCTGAACGCGCGCTTCAAAGTATTCCTCGCCCTTGCTCTCGACCAGCCGGCGCAAGGCGGCGGGGTTGTCCAGATAAGCGACTTTTTCCCGGTCGTCCGGATGCAGGAAATCGGAAATGGGCTGCCCGTGGAAATCCGGGTCGAGTTTTTTTACCACATTGCCGTCCTGTAGCTCGAAATGATGGCGGGTCCGGTCAGTCAAATTTATTTCACTGACGTCGTCGTTAGCTTTGTAAACATAGGAAATAAAGCGGGCATTTTCGTGGGCGCGTTCAATTTCAAAATGGCGGCGATTGCGGCGGTATATTAGAAACAAAACCATAATAATCAGTGCGCAGACAGCGGCTATGAACAGGACCGTATTGAGCGGGTTGTCGTAAAAAAATCCGTACAGGGAGAATTCCTTCACCTGGTATTGGGTATGGGTGTAAACCAGGTTATTGATGAATTCATTGCTCATGCTGCCCATGACCTTATTCAGGGTGGTGAGCAGCAACTGGTTTTCACGGTTATTGACCGCCACCGCTATGGAATCGACATAGTCCAGCAGGATAAGCGAGGTGAGGCGATTGGTCCTGTCATTGTACACGGCCTGTTGGGCGGAAAGCGTATCCATATAGGCCGCGCCCTGTTCTCCCGCGAGGATGGCGTCGATACACTCGCGTTGCACATCGTAATAGGAAATTAGGTCCGAGTTAAATTTGTTTTGGATATACTCAGAGGCAACGGACGATCCGCTAATCACTGCCACGGCATTGTTTCCGTTGGCAGAGTTCTTTAACGATACCAGCGAACAAGTTATATTAAGATAATCATCGGTCAGTTTGTAGCCGTAAGCTTCCGCGGCGTTGTACCCCATACTGGAATCAAACACCACGGATGCGTCCCCTTGGCGCACTGCCAGGTCGTATTCCGCCTGTGTTTCGGTGGCGATGATTGCGAATTCTAAGCCGGTGCGGCGTTGAACTTCGGCAATAATGTCGTAAATTATGCCCTGCGGGCGGCCATTTTCAAAACCCGACAACGGTAGCCGATCGGGTTTTATCAACGCCGTGATAACCGTATTATCCGCGGCAAGCTGGTTTAGATAATCTCTTTCACTGGCGTTAAAGGCGATTTCCACACCGCTTTCGGTGGTGTAGTATTTGCCGAACAGATAGTTCTGCAGGCCCGGATTATAGGCATTTACCTGCTCAATAGCAAAGTTCACTTCACTCAGCAAGGCTGCGTTGCCCTTTTGCACCATGACGTAATAAGGGGAGGGGTCGAATTGGGCGAGAATCCATTCGTTTTTGATCGCGCGCAGATTGCTGGTCACGATGGCGTCGATTAAGGATTCCTCCTGCAAGGCGTTTATCATATCGGAAATACTATCGAAAAACACCGCTTGGTAAGTAAAACCCTGCTCTTGCGCAAAGGCGGCGAAACTGTCATTGCGGCTGTTGCCTTTTATCATACCCACTCGGATGCCGTCAAAATGCTCATAATCGCCGGCCAGATATGTCGAGTTGCCCGCTTTAACGGTTAAAATAGTGGCGCTGGTACCGATGGGGAGCGTGGAAAAATCGAACCGTGTCTCCCGGTCGGCAGTCTTTTGCGCCGAAGTAAGCAAGTCGATTTCCCCGTTTTCCAGCATAGCCTGCGCCTCGGCCCAGCTGTTTTCATAGCCCACATACTCGTACTGCCAGTCGGTATAAATCGCCATCTTTTGCAGGTATTCATATCCATAGCCGCTGCGCTGTCCGGATGCATCCATGACATGGTAGCCGTCAAAAGCGAAAAACCCCACTCTTACGACTTCGGCCTCATCGGCCCAAACGGTCTGTGCCATCGGGAACAAAAGGAAGATTCCAAGCAACAGACTCATTATTCTTTGAACGCAGCGCTGCATAAGGCATCCTCCCTGCGGTGACTTAGAAACATGATAAAACTTTTTAAAACTTTTGTCATATTTTATCATATAAGAATTTTTTGAGCAATTTATTTCAGGTTCAATCTTGCGCCATGAACCTAAAGGATGGCCAAATCCATAAAACCAATGCCTCCTTTATTGACCGGAGGCAATTGTTGGGCTATACTGAATCAAAATTGTGAAAATGAGGTGAATAAGTCATGTCCAGGCAAAAACGTGTCGTCGCCATCCATGACATTTCTTGTGTGGGTAAATGCTCGCTTACTGTGGCCCTGCCCATCCTGTCCGCGGCGGGAATAGAGACAAGCATTATTCCTACCGCGGTGCTTTCCACCCATACCGGCGGGTTTGAGGGCTTCACTTTCTGCGATCTTACTGAGGAGATCATCCCCATCACCGATCACTGGCAGACGCTGGATTTGAAAATTGATGGCATTTATACCGGATTTTTGGGCTCGTTCAAGCAATTGGAGCTGATGGAGCAGGTATTTGATACTTTCAAACGGCCCGACAATATTATTTTTGTTGATCCAGTTATGGCGGACAACGGCGTGATGTACAGCATATTTTCGCCTGATTTTGCGCAGGGCATGGCGCGCCTGTGCGGCAAAGCGGATATCATCATCCCCAATATCACGGAGGCGTGCTTCATGACCGGCGAGGAGTATCGCGCGGGGCCTTACACCAAGGATTATATCGAAACGCTGCTGGAGCGGCTGACGGAGCTGGGCCCGAAAAAAATCATCCTGACCGGGGTATGCTTTGATGAAGTGACGCTGGGAGCCGCCAGCTATGACCGGGTCAACGGCCAGCTGGACTATGATTTCGCCCCTCGCATCGAAGGTTACTATCATGGCAGCGGCGATGTGTTCGGCAGCGCCGCGCTGGCAGCTTTGATGAACGGCTTTTCACTAAGGGAGGCGGCCCGCGTAGCGGTCGATTTCACCGTGGGCAGTATCCAACGCACCAAAGAAGCGGGTACCGATATCCGTTACGGCATCGATTTTGAGCGCGGCCTGGGACGGCTGATCACTGATTTGAAGCTGTAACAGGATAGGAGAACTCATGAAGGCAGAGCCGCTGTGGACCCGCAATTTTATTATCATTATCATTGCCAATCTGCTGTTTTTTTTAAGCTTTCAAATGGTGGTCCCGATCCTGCCGCTGTATATAGAATCGCTGGGCGGTAGCAGCGCTATGGTAGGGCTCATCGTGGCCTGCGGCACGGTGGGCGGGGTTCTGGCGCGCCCCTTTGCCGGGCGTTTGACCGATAGCTGGGGCCGGCTACCGGTCTATTTCATCGGCCTCACGCTTTGCGCGCTGGCAATTTTTATATATCCATTCTGCACCGCGCTCATAGTGCTGCTGCTGGTGCGGTTTATGCACGGGCTGTGTATGGGAACGGCGACTACCGGCAATTCTACCATTGCCACCGACCTGCTGCCGCGTTCGCGCCTTAATGAAGGCATCGGATATTTCGGAATGGCTTCTACGCTGGCGCTTACGGTGGCTCCGGCATTGGCGCTGTATATGATCACGGTGGTCGATTACGGCTCCGTATTTCGTGTCGCCTTTGGCATTTCTGTGCTCACGGTGGTTCTGTCATTGTTGTTGCTGGTAAAGCCGCCGCCGTCGATTCCGGTCAACACCAACCGGGAGGCGCTATACGAGAAATCCGCCCTGCTGCCGGCGCTGTTGCTGGCTTTCCAAAGCTGTTCATATGCCTCTATCGCTACCTATCTGGCTCTGTATGGGGTTAGTCTGGCCATAAGCAATATAGGGCTATATTTTTCCGTGTATGCGGTCACCATTGTGGTTTGCCGCTTATTCGTGGGGCGGATAGCCGATCGCCGGGGGTATCATGTGGTAATGATACCGGCGTTGATCGCGGGACCGCTGTCCTTTGTGTTTCTGGCCTGGGGGCAGCAACTGGGCACACTGCTGATATCTGCGGTATTGATGGGGATAAGCTTTGGTATTTCCTTTCCCACCCTGATGGCGATGGCGGTGCGCGATGTTGCTCCGCAGCGGCGCGGCGCCGCCAACGGCACGGTGATGAGCGGCTTTGACCTTGGCTTTGGGCTGGGGGCTATGGTATGGGGGATGGTGGCGCAATGGCTGGGCTACAGTGCCATGTATCTGCTCAATCTGCCGTTCTTGGCATTATCCCTTATCATCTATCTATGGTGGTTGCGCTCCGCGCGCAATGCCGGCCGGCACCGCAGCGCCTAGCGGCAATGGTTTGGCTTTAGGCTTACGCGCCCAGACGGCAGAACTCCAGTATCAGCAGTTCCATCTGCATATTCTGATCCTTGCTGGTGCTCTTTAAGCTGATATCGATTTCCAGCAAACGGCGGTGCAGGGCTTCGATCTCCTCCCAGGTAAAAGCGCCGCACATACCGGAGAATTTTCGTACCGCAAATTCCTTCATTTTGAGCTCGGCTTCGATATCCCCACGCGGCCAGCCTTGTTCGGTGAAATACTTCACCTTGGCCATCTGGGTGAATTGCTGATTGATCATAAACAGCGTTTTTAATATCGGCTCACCCTGCTGCAGCAGTTCGCGGTGGGCTTCCAGGCTGGCTTTGGCGTTGCGTTTGAGCAGCGCGTCGGTGAGTTTGAATACCTTGCTTTCGCGGCGGCTGTCCAGCGTGGCCTCCAGTTCGGGCAATGGCGGCAGCGGCGGCTCCATCAGGGCCAGGCGGTCCAGCACATTGCTCAGGTAATACATATCCTGCTCCAGCCCCAGCAGTTTTTTGATAAATACCGGCGGCAATGCCAAACCCCGCACCTGGCTCTCCGCTTTCAGCCACTTTTCCAGCGCCGCCTCGCCCAGCTTTTTTACCTCCAAGGCCTGCGCCTGTTTTTTTAGCAGCGCGGCGACCGGATTGGTGGCAAAGTGCTCGCGGGTGCGCACCAGCACCATCTGTTCCTCCGGCTCACAGGCCAGATAAGCGTTAAAAACCTGTATCACGGGGTCGTATTTCTTGCTCTGACGCCCCGACTTATCCAGCCAGGGAGGGTCGCGCAGCACCACGATGCGGCTGAGAGCGAACAGGGGATTGAATTCCAGCGTCTCCTGCAGCTCGCCGGGGCTGAGATGATCGGGGTCGGCGCGTACCACTTCGGCGTCGGGCAGTTGGGCCAGCCATTTATTTATGATTTCTTCGGCCTTTACATCCAGCAGGTAATCGTCGTTGCCGTAGAGATAAACCAGATTGGACATACGCTTTTCGTCCTCCTTGATAATATGGAGTTATGGTACAATGATAGCACAAACCCTGGGCGTATGTTAAGGGAGGTGGACCGGCTGTGAAACGCGTGATGGTATTCGCCCCTCACCCCGATGACGATATTTTAGGCTGTGGCGGCAGTATGGCCCGCCATACCGCGCGCGGTGACGCGGTGCGGGTGGTGTACTGCTGTTCCGGGGAAAACGGCAGCCCGGAGCATGGGCCGCAGGAACTGAGCGCTATCCGCCGCGCTGAAGCTCAGCGCGCGGTTGCGCTGGTGGGCGCCGAGGTATGCGCGTTTTTGTCGCTGCAAGACGGCTTTTTTACCGCCGATGCAGCGGTTAGCGAAGACATCCTGCGCCTGCTGCGCCGGGAGCGGCCCCATATCATCTATGTGCCCCATGCGGGAGAGAATAACCGCGATCATCAGCTATGCCACCGCATGGTGACGGAGGCGGTGGGGCGCGCCGCAGGGCCGTGGTTTAAAGCGCAAGGCCCCGCGTGGCGGGTGGAGCGGATACTGGCCTATGAGGTGTGGACCCCGCTGCCTTCGCCCGGTCTGTACCGTGACATCAGCCCGTGGATGGAGCAAAAGCTGGCCGCCCTGCGCCAGCACCGTTCGCAGCTAAAATATATGGCCTATGATGACGCGGTGCGGGGCTTAAATCGTTATCGCGCCGTCGGCTCCGGGCTGGGCTGTGAATACTGCGAATGCTTTCAGGTATTGCGGCTGACGGAAGAAGGGGAAGATAGGCGATGAACCCTGACGTATTCATGCTCAGCCCGTTTTTGCGCGCTCAGCGCGGCAATACCGTTACCGTGAAGCGTATCAGCTCCGGCCTGCGGGAACGCGGTTGGGATATCGAGCTGTTCAGCACGGAAGGAGAGGCGCTGCCGCCTTCCGGTGGTATAGATCTAAAACCGTCCGTCAAGCTGTTGCATGGCTTTAACGCTTCATATACCGGCATGCTGCTGCAAAAAGCCCCTGCCCTGCGCCGTTTGCCGCTGCTGCTCACCATGACCGGAACCGATCTGGAACCCGAAAGCCTGCGCCAAAACGCGTACACCCGTTTGGCATTGAGCAGCTGTAAAGCCACCGTGGTGTTCCATCAGAGTTTCATAAAAAACATCGCGTCCGAGCTTCCCGCTACGGCCGGCAACATAATCTGTATCCCGCAAGGGGTAGCCCTTCCCGCGCTGTGTCCCGCCGAGGAAGTGGCTAAGAGACGGCCGGACGAGGTGCGCCTCCTGCTGCCCAGCGGCCTGCGCCCGGTGAAGGATATCATGTTGGTTTTGGACGCTTTTGCCCGGCTTAAACCGCGCTATCCACAGCTCACCCTATGTCTGGCCGGATGCGCTATCGACCCGGACTATGCGCGAAAAGTTGTAAATACCGTCAACCGCCAAAAGGACGTATGTTATTTAAATGAAATCGATTTTAACCGGATGCCTGCCTTCTATGCCGCCGGAGACATAGTGATAAATTCATCCGTTTTTGAAGGCCAGCCCCAGGCCGCGCTGGAAGCCATGAGCTTGGGCATACCGGCCATGCTGCGCGACGTGCCCGGCAACAGAGGCGTTATCACCGCGGGCCGGGAGGGATATTATTTTGATAGCGCAGAAGAATTGGCGGCTGGAATCGCTGAACTGATTGAAAACCCCGCCCGGCGCCAGGCGATGGGCACGGCGGCGCGGCGGTTGGTAAGCAGCCGCTATACGGTGAAAAAAGAAATCGATGCTTATGATGCAATCTATCGGCAACTCATCTAGTACGCCCGTTCGCGCCCTGCCGGCATCAATCATCGGTTGCTGCGGCCCCGCTCACGTTAAGCCATTGTCCGTCGGTCAGCAGAGTGACCGCCCCGTGCACATCGGTGCGCCATACCCTAATCCCCTGCTGCGTTAGCGCTGCCATCACGTCCGGGTGCGGATGGCCGTAGCTGTTATTGGCGCCCACGCTTATCACCGCCACCTGTGGCCGCACCGTTTCATAAAATCCGTCGGTCAGCGCGCTGCGGCTGCCGTGATGGGGCACTTTCACCGCCGCAAATTGTTTCAGGGCATTATCCCGCAGCAATATCTGCTGCGCGGTTTGCTCCGCATCCCCGGTCAGCAGCAGGGAAAATTCCCGCCAGCGCAGGGCCAGTACCAAGGAGTCATTGTTATCGTCCCCATCGCGGTACACCTTGCCCGCCTGCGGGTGCAACACCTCAATGGTAAAGCCGGGTTCCACCTGCAGGATGTCGCCTTTTTGCAGGCTCAAAATCTCCGTTTCCTGCTCCCGCAAAATTCCCAACAGCGAAGCATAGTCCTCATCATGCATACTGTTCACCCCAAATCCCGCCATAATTACCGGCAGCGCCTCCGCCACGCCGGTCAGTCCATCCGTATGGTCGAAATCGGGATGGCTGCTGAGCATCATATCCAGTTGCCGCACCCCGCGCTGATACAAGTACGGCAGCACCACGTCTTCGCCCACTTCATAGGTGCGGCTGCCGCCACCGTCTACCATTATGAATTTCCCCGTGGGGCTTTTAATCAAAATTGCGTCCCCCTGGCCTACGTCGATGAACACTACTTCCAACTCGCCCCGCTGCCGCCATCCGGCGGGGTAAAAGGCCTGCCCGAACAACAGCGCTATCAGCAGCAGGGCTACCCATGACCAATGCGGGCGCATGGGGTCAAGCCATGCCTTGTGCCCGGCCGGCCTTAGCGCCGGCAGGGCCTTTGTTTCCTGCGATTCCGCCCCGTGGCCGGCCTCGATTTCCGCTGCCCCGGTCACTTCCTCCGTGGGTTCTGCGCCGGATTGAGCCATGACCGCAAGCCGCTCCTGCGCTATCCGCTGCCAGCGCAGCCCCAGTATGATCAGCCCCAGATAGTAAGCCGCTATCAGCAGCGGCGAAACCGCCGCCGTCATGAGATAAGCGCCCGGCAGCCGCGCCGATAGCTCGATAAAGCGCATAATAAGCTCCACCAGCATACCGGCGGGGTATATGAAAAAGGCGCCCAGCAGCGATGAAAAAGGAAACACGATGGCGGTCAGGAATCCGCACATCACCGCTGCCGCCGCCAGCCAGGTGACCAACAGATTGGCCGGTACGGACACCGGGCTGAACAGATGAAAATAGTATATTATCAGCGGCAGAGTAGCCAGTTGGGCGCACAGCGGTATCAGCAGGGCGTCGATCAGCCGTCCGGAACGGGGCAGCGCGTCGCGCAGCAATGGAAACAGCCACACCAGGCCGTAAGCCGCCCCAAACGACAATTGAAAGCTGACGGTGAACAGCGCGTGCGGTTCAAGCAATAAAATGATGATTCCCGCCAGCGACAGCGCGTTCATGGATTGCTTTTGCCGCCCCCAATAATACGCTGCCATCAGCAGCGCCGACATGATACCGGCCCGGGTGACCGGCACCGGCCATCCCACCAGGCTGGCATACAGCACCAATACCGCCAGAGAAAGCATCAGGAACCCCACATGCAGGCCCGATACCGAGAATAGATGTACCACCCCGGTATTCTGGAAATCGGTATAGCGCTCCTCATCGATAGCTTCGCGCTGCCCCAAAACCATTCCCAGCAGCACCGCCGCCTCCTGAGGGGTGAGCGCTTTTTCCACATAAGCGCCGTATTTACTGCGATAATCGGACAGCATCCCCCCGATGCCGCCCCCCGGCGCGATGACCGTAGCTTTTTCCGCCGCGTCCACGCGCAGGCAATAGTATATGCCCTGGTATTCCAGATAGGCGCGATAGTCAAATTGTCCGGGATTACCGGCTGCTCGCGGCCGTATCAGCTTGCCCGTCAGTTCCAGTACATCGCCGCGCCCCGCCGTAAACTCGTCATACACATTGACCTGGATGAGTTCAAGCGCCGGAGCAACAGGGTTTTCAGGCGCAAACTCAAAACTGACCCGGTTATCGAAATACTGCGGATATGAGCTCACCGCGCCGCTGAGCGTTACCGTTTCCCCGTCCATCCCCGGATCATCCGGCGGGACAAATGTGAGCAGGGCATAAATAAAGCCCGCCGCAAGCAGCAGCAGGGCAAAAATTGCTTCCCGCCGCCACAGCGGCTGGGCGTATTGAAAATATAGCAACAGTCCGGCTATGCCTACCGGCAGCAACCAAACCCGCGAGGCTCCGGCCACGATGCACAGCGCCAACAGCATCAGTACCCAAAACCACCTGTACGCCGCGGTCATTTCCGCTTTACCGCAGGGTTATGTGCGGCGTTATGTCTGCCAGGCGCTGATCCCCGATGCCGCTCACATTCAACAGCTCCGATACATCCTTGAATTTTCCGTTTTGCTCCCTATAATCCACTATCCGCTGGGCCAGCACCGGCCCGATGCCCGGCAGGGTATCGAGCTCCGCCACCGAAGCCGTATTTATATTCACCTTGCCTCCGGTGGAGCCGGAAGCGGCGATGACGGCCTCTGCCGCCTGTGCCGCCGCCTGATCGTCCGCATCGGCGCGATACGGTACGATCACCGTTTCCTCGTCTTCCAGCAGGCGCGCCATATCAAGGCCCATGGTTTCCGCCTCTGCCAGCGGCGCTGCCAGTTCTACCGCTTCATACACCCGCGTCCCCGACGGCACCTTATACACGCGCGGATAAGCCACCGCCCCGGTTACATACACTTCGATATCCTGCGCTTCCGGTTCAGTCGTAACCTCCGTTTCCCCCTGGCTGGCCCCCGCCGATGCCGCAGCCCCGTTCAGCGCGATGCGCTCACTGCTTTCCTCTGTGCGCAAACGAAAGCCCTGGTACCACATGCCCGCAGCAAACCCCACCAGCAAAAGTAATGCTGACAGCATAATTATGGTATTTCTCCTAGCAAACATTTACATCACCCTAATAATAAATTCTCTATTTTCACAAAAATTCCTGCAAAATCCGGTATTGACTTTGGTTTTAAATTGATTTATAATTGCTTGCGTTGGTCATATATGACCGACCCTTCGGGGCTATGGCGAAGTTGGGATCGCGCCTGAATGGCATTCAGGAGGCCGTGGGTTCGAGTCCCACTAGCTCCACCAGTTAAATTTATCCGAACCTATTTCCGCGGGGAGACGGGTTCGGATTTTTGTGTTTCTGAACCATATAGCAATATGAAAGCAAGGGCGGGGCGGCGTTTCCCCCCTTGCTTTGAGTTTGGTTTCATTTCACTATATAATCTTCATTAATGGTGGCGTCCGGCAAATGGGGATACGTTTTGGGCTCAGTTCTCGCCGTTGCCCCCGATCACAGCTTTCGTGACACCACTGCGCACAGAAAGTCAGGGACGGCTAAACTGATTATGATAGAATCGATGCATACGGAGGCAGGTGCGGAAATGGATTGGATTACCGGTATCCAGCGGGCGCTGGACTATACGGAGGAACATCTGACCGAGACCATCGACTATGAGGCGGTGGCGAAGCAGGCTCTGTCATCCTCATTTCATTTTCAGCGCATGTTCGGGATGCTGTGCGGTTACTCGTTGGGCGATTATGTTCGTATGCGCAGATTGTCGCTGGCGGCTGATGAGCTCAATCGGACCAACGCCAGAGTGATTGACGTGGCCCTCAAATACGGCTACGACTCGCCGGAGAGCTTCTCCCGCGCCTTCACGCGGTTCCACGGCGTCACGCCCAGCGAGGCCAGGCGCGGCGGGAAGGTGAAGTCCTTTTCCAAACTGTCCGTAAAATTAATTCTATCGGGAGGTAATACCATGGATTACAGGATTGAAAAGAGAGAGGCCTTCAAACTCATCTGCAAAAAGAAGCAGGTCAACCAGCCGCAAGGCGATGCTGCCACCCCAGACATTTCCGCCTTCTGGGGCCAGTGCTCTCAAGACGGAACTATGGAAGCGCTGTGCAAGTACGGTAGGTTTGATAATTATGAGGGCATCCTGGGCGTCTGCTTCTCCAGCGAAATGGCCGATTCGGGATTCCCCTACGGCATAGGGGCAGAGTATAACGGCGCGCCGCTAACGGAGGAGGGCTTCGACATCGTGGATATCCCGGCCCACACTTATGCGGCGTTCACCTGTAGAGGGAAGATGCCGGATGCGTTCAAGAACACTTATCAACAGATCTGCACGGAGTTTTTCCCCCAGAGCAACTATGAGTACGGCAACGGCGTGGAGCTGGAGGTCTATCCTTCGGCCGACACCCAGGACCCGAATTACTCCTGCGAGATCTGGATCGCGGTAAATGAGAAAAAGTAAGCGCGGTAAGGGCATAGCTCTAAGAGGATGGCCCCAAACCTGATCTGAATTGATAATCAACCATGATATGAAGATTTTCCTCTGTAGGGGCCTATGGCATACGCCCCTACAAATTGGATATACGATAATGAGGCTACCCTTTGGGGACAGCCTCTTCGCTTTTAAGGACGGTATCCGGCGCGGCGGTTCGCCATGAGGGTGGCGGGGGGCTCCGCAGCGATCTGAGGAAAAAAATGTTTTTCGCCTGTTTAGGCCCTATGTTACAATATGAATAGGGTGTCCTGAACAAATAAAAAACAGAGCAATCAAA
>JAUNBV010000163.1 GCA_030526885.1 Syntrophomonadaceae bacterium | reverse complement strand
TTCGTCGATGCTGCTGCCGGCGATATTGATTACCACCACCGCGTTTTTATCGCGCAGCCAGGGCAGGTGTTCGTTGACAAACGCCTCCACTCCGGGGTTTTCCAGCCCAATAGCATTCAACATGCCGGAGCTGCATTCCGCGATACGGGGGGCGGGATTGCCGGGGCGCGGGTTTAAAGTGGTGCCTTTGCTGATTACCGCCCCCAGGCGGCTGATATCGAAATAGGCGTCATACTCACGGCCGTAGCCAAAGGTGCCGGATGCGGCCATGACCGGATTTTTGAAAGTTACTGCTCCCATTTTGACGGAAAGATCGGCTCCGCCCATCACGCGTTCCCCCCTTCGCGGCCCCAGCCCAGTTGTTCCAAATCAAATACCGGGCCGTCTTTGCATATCTTGGCGTAACCCTCATCCTCGGATTTGAGCTTACAGGCGCACCCCAGACACGCGCCCACGCCGCAGGCCATGTGCTGCTCGAGGCTAAACTGAGCCCGAAGCCCTAAGCGGCGGCAGTGAGCGGCCACCGCGGCCATCATCGGCGCGGGGCCGCAGCAATAAACGCCTTCGGTAGCGGCGGAATTGACGCCGGCGAAAAATAAATCGGTGATCAGGCCATGATGGCCCAGGGTGCCGTCGTCGGTGGCCGGGTGCAAGGTGATGCCCGCCGCGGTGAAGTGTTCGGCAAAGCTCAGCCCCGCCGCGGTGGCCGCGCCGCCGTAAAGACTTACGCGGCAGCCCCGCGCCAAAAGCGCTTTGCCCAGATACAGCAGCGGGGCGCAACCCACGCCGCCGCCCACCAACGCCGCGTGACCGGCGGCGATGTCCAGCGCGAAGCCTCGGCCCAGCGGGCCCATCACATCGAGCGTTTCACCCGGCCGCAAGGCCGTCATCATCAGGGTGCCCCGCCCCACGGCTCTATATAGCAGCCGCAGGACGCCGGTGTCTTTATCCGCGTCAAAAATGCTGATGGGGCGGCGCAGCAGCGGGTCCGCCTGCGGGCTCACCCGTACCTGCACGAATTGTCCCGGCGTGGCTTCGGCCACCAGCCCCGGCGCAACCGCTTCCAATAGCCACAGGCCGCCTCCCAGCGCCTTATTCTCAATTATGCTTGCCATCGTCTGTACCGGCATGATGCCCTCCTTATTTGCGTCGCTTGTGCGCCTAACCCTTGATATATTCGCCGGACACGTACTCCTGCAGGGAATGTATCTCCATGCGCCCGGTCTGCTCGCCTTGTTCGATGACTTCCTGTATCACCTTCAGGGTGTCCAGCGAGGTGAGGCAGGGGACGTTGTGCTCCACCGCCTCGCGGCGGATGAGGAAGCCGTCGCTGAAGGGCCGGCGGCCGTGATTGCTGGTATTGACCACAAAATCGGCTTCGCCGGCGCGGATGAGGTCGATTATGTTGGGCGAACCTTCCTTAATTTTCTTCACTACCTGCACCGGCACTTGTTGCTCATTGAGCAGGGCGGCGGTGCCTTCGGTGGCGATGATATTAAAGCCCAGGCGGGAAAATTCCTTGATGATGGGTCCGGCTTCGGCCTTGTCGCGGTCGGCGATGGTGGCGATGATGTTGCCGTGGCTGGGGATGCTCATTCCCGCCGCCAGCATCCCCTTATAGAGCGCGGTTTTAAGCGCAGGGTCAAGCCCGATGACCTCCCCGGTCGATTTCATCTCCGGCCCCAGGTTGATATCCACCCGGGTCAGTTTATTAAAGGAGAATACCGGGGCTTTCACCGCGTAGAAACCCGGCTCAGGCTGCAAACCGGCGGTATAGCCTTGCTGTTTCAGCGTCTTGCCCAGGATAATCTCGGTGGCGATCTTCACCAGCGGGATGCCGGTAATCTTGCTGATAAAGGGCACGGTGCGGCTGGAACGGGGGTTGACCTCCAGCACGTAGAGCTCGTCTTGGTATTCCACAAACTGAATGTTTATCAGGCCGTGCACCCGCAGCGCCAGCGCCAGCCGGGTGGTGTAGTCCACTACTTTATCGCGGATGGCGGGGCTGATGTCGTGGGCGGGAAAAACGGCGGTGCTGTCGCCGGAATGCACCCCGGCGCGCTCGATATGCTGCATGATGCCGGGAATCAGCACCTGAACGCCGTCGCACACGGCGTCCACCTCGATCTCCTTGCCCAGCAGGTATTTGTCCACCAGCACCGGGTGTTCGCGGTTGATCTTGGCCGCGGTGGCCATGTATTGCTCCAGCTCGGCCTGGTTGTATACTATCTCCATGGCGCGGCCGCCCAGCACGTAGGAGGGGCGCACCAGCACCGGGTAGCCGATATGGCCGGCGGCCTTGACCGCGTCTTCCACCGAGAATACGCTGTGCCCCTGCGGACGCGGGATGCTAAGTTCCTCCAACAGGGCGTCAAAGCGGTCGCGGTCCTCGGCCCGGTCTATGCTGTCGTTGCTGGTACCCATGATCTGTATGCCCATGCGGTTCAGGGGACCGGCCAGATTGATGGCCGTCTGCCCGCCGAATTGCACAATCACCCCATCCGGCTTTTCCTCGTCGATGATGTTCATCACGTCCTCGAATACCAGCGGTTCAAAATACAGGCGGTCGGAGGTATCGAAATCGGTGGAAACGGTTTCGGGGTTGTTGTTGACGATGATGGCCTTGATGCCGGCGTCGCGCAGGGCCCACACGCAATGCACCGAGCAGTAGTCAAACTCCACCCCCTGACCGATGCGGATAGGGCCGGAGCCGATGACCAGCACCTTCTTGGCGTCGGGGTCGTGCAGGGCTTCGTTTTCTTCCTCGTAGCAGGAATAGAAATAAGGGGTTACCGCGTCAAACTCCGCCGCACAGGTATCGACCAGCTTGTAGGTGGGGATAACGTCCCATTCGCGGCGCAGGCTGTGCACCTGTACCTCGTCCATGCCCTTGATGTCCGCAATTTCCTGATCGGAAAAGCCCATCTTTTTGGCCTCGCGCAGCAGTTCCGCGTCCAGCGGTTCCCGGGTCAGTTGCCGGGAAAAGTCCGCGATGTTCTTCATTTTTTTAAGGAAATACTTGTCGATGCGGGTGAGCTCCCACAGGGCATTGATATCCATGCCGCGGGCAAAGGCCTCAAAGATGATGAAGATGCGCTCATCGTCGGCGTTTTTTAACCGCCGGGCCAGTTCGGCGTCATCGAGCGCGCGGATATCCGGCAGGCGCAGGCCGGTGAGGCCCAGT
>JAUNBV010000162.1 GCA_030526885.1 Syntrophomonadaceae bacterium | reverse complement strand
GCGGGGATGAAGTCATCGTGCCCGAAGGCCGCGCGGTGATTAAGGCCGACGACCGCCTGATGGTATTCGCGCTGTCTCACAGTGTGCGCAAGACCGAGAAACTGTTTGCGTCCAGGAGGAATTAGACTTGATCAGAGCTTCGGTGCTCAGCAATTATCTGGGCAAGATCCTCATGCTTATCGGCGGCGCCATGTTGCTGTGCCTGCCGCTGTGTTTATATTACCATGAGGACGTGTGGCGCGGTTTCCTGCTGTCGGGGCTGATCACGCTGGCGGTGGGCGCCACCGCGATTTGGTATGGCGAGCGTCCGGAAGAAGGTTTTACATATAAGGAAGGTTTCGTCATCGTCAGCCTGGGCTGGCTGCTGGTGTCGGTGTTCGGCGCCCTGCCCTATATTTTTACCGGCACGGCGGCTTCGATAGCCGACGCTTTTTTTGAATCCACTTCCGGTTTTACCACCACCGGCGCTACCGTCTACGGCGATGTGGAGGCGCTTCCCCTCGGCATCCTGTTTTGGCGGGCCATGACCAGTTGGCTGGGCGGCATGGGTATTATCGCCTTGTTTGTGGCGGTGATAGCGGGAGTCGGCGCGCGGGCCAATCAGATATTCCGCGCGGAGGTACCGGGACTGCCGGTGGACAAACTAAGCCCCCGTATGCAGGAAAACGCCAAACTGCTTTGGAAAACCTATATCGCGCTCACGGTGGTTTTGTTCCTGTTGCTGTGGGCGGCGGGCATGAATGCCTTTGATGCGGTGTGCCATGCGTTCTGCACCATTTGTACCGGCGGTTTTTCCACCCAGAACACCAGTTTTGCCGCCTACAGCCCGCTGATTCAGTGGATCACCATAGCCTTTATGTTCATCGGCGGAGTAAACTTTTCCCTGCACTATCTCTTTGCCTCCCGGCATAAGCTCTCGGTGTACGGCAAAAATGAGGAATTCAGGATGTTTGCGCTGCTGACCGTCGGCGCCGCCGCCTTAGTGGGCGTGTCCTTGGTCATCGGTAATACCGGCGGCACCGCAGGGGGCGGGGTTCCGGTGCGGCTGGCGCTGTTTGAGGTGCTGGCCACTATCACTACCACCGGCTTTACGGTGGGCGATTATGACGCCTGGCCGGAGTTGGCACGGTATGTGTTATTTTTGCTTATGTTTATCGGCGCCTGTGCCGGTTCTACCTCCGGCAACATGAAAGTGGGCCGTCACCTGATCATGCTGAAGCGCGGGGCGGTCGAATTAAAGCAGATGGTTCACCCCCGCAGCGTGCATACCGTGAAGATCAATGGGGAGACAGTCAGCGAAGCCAAGGTGTTGAACGTGCTGCAATTCTTTTTCCTGTATTTCTTCATTGCGGCGGTGGCCACCATGGTGTTGGTAATATGTGACGGGCTGAATGTCTATACCGGCATGACCGGCGCGGTAGCGGCCCTGGGCAATATCGGCCCCGCCACCGGGGTACTGGGCCCCACCGCCAATTACGGTTTTTTATCGGTCGTCAGCAAATACGTACTGGCCCTGACCATGATCGTAGGCCGCTTGGAGATATTCCCGGTGCTGTTATTGTTCGTGCCTGAATTTTGGCGGCGATAAGCCGGGGCAGGCCCCGGTAAAGTATCTCCGGTTACATGGCATATCGATGTAACCGGAGATTCTTATGCTGCGTTAAGAATACAATCATGCGGCTTCGGCAGTGTATTGACATCCATGCGGCGAAGGCATAGAATGCATATTATGTTTTTAACCAAGTCTATATTTTAAGGAAGCGCAAATCTGTGAGCATATTTAACCGCAACAGGGATAATACCAAAACCGTGAAGCCCAGCGTGGCCGAGCGGACGGAAATGATAGGAACCGAAGATGTTGGCAAACTGCTGAGGCACTTCGCTTTGCCCGCTATCGTGGCAATGCTGGCTAACGCTTCCTATGTAATCATAAACCGTATATTTGTGGGTCACGCCGTAGGCGGCACCACCGGCATTGCCGCTATTACCATCTGTTTTCCCATAATGATTATCTTTATGAGCCTGTCCATGCTCATCGGCGTAGGCGCTACCACCCTGATATCCATCCGATTGGGACAGCAAAAGAGCAACGAAGCCGAAGTAATAATGGGCAACGCCCTCTCCCTGCTGTTTTTCTTGCCCCTGCTGTGCTGTTTGGGTATGTATTTCTATATTGAGCCGCTGCTGTTGTTCTTCGGCGCTACCGAGAGCGTATTGCCGTATGCGGTAGAATATCTGAAAATAATGATGCCCGCCATGATCATAATGTCCGTGAGCATGGGCATGAACAATGTCATCCGTGCCGAGGGCAGTCCGGTGGTGGCCATGCTTAGCCAGGTGCTGGGCGGAGCCGTCAATGTATGCTTCAATTATCTGTTCGTGATGCGGTTGGGCTTTGGCATGCAGGGGGCCGCGCTGGGGGCGGTGCTGGGGCAAACCTTTTCCTGCATATGGGTAATGTCGTATTTTCTGAGCCCAAGTCGCTCCTACCTGAAGATCCGCGCCGCCAATCTGCTGCCGCGCATGAAGTATGTCCCGTCCATCATGATAATCGGCTTTGCCCCTTTTGCCATGCAGGTGACGGCCAGTGTGCAAAATTTAATCTTGAACCGTACCCTGTCGTTGCAGGGCGGGGACGTGGCTCTGGCGGCCGTGGGCATCATCGGCAGCCTGGCCCCGATACTGGTGATGCCCATTGTCGGCTTCGGGCAGGGCGCGCAGCCCATCATCGGTTACAACTATGGCGCCCGGCAGTATGACCGGGTGCGTATGGCCTTGAAGAAAGCCACCATATACGCCAGCATCTTTGCCGTATGCGGCTGGATAGTGATTCAAATGTTCCCCGGCGCGCTGGTGAGCATATTTACCAACAACGAACCCGAAACCGTTGCCTTGGCTACCTATGCCATCGTGATATTCTTCGCCATGCTGCCGGTGGTGGGTTTCCAAATCGTGTGTGCCGGTTACTTTCAGGCTATCGGCAAGCCCGTACAGGCTACCATCCTGTCGCTGGCGCGCCAGATACTGCTCTTTATCCCCCTGTTGCTCATCCTGCCTCGCTTCATGGGGCTGGACGGCGTGTGGATATCCGCGCCCGTCTCCGATGTGGCGGCCGCCATGATCACTGCGGGATGGATATTCGCGGAGCTGCGCAGGACGGGTATGCTCACCGCCAAAGCGGCCACGGCCAAGACACAGGCGGCCAGAGCGGA
>JAUNBV010000161.1 GCA_030526885.1 Syntrophomonadaceae bacterium | reverse complement strand
GGCCGAGCAGACGCTTAGCGGCAAACCCCGTATCCATCTGCTGGACCCGCTGGACTATGAGCCTTTTGCCAACCTGATGAAAAGATCGTATATTATCCTTAGCGATTCCGGTGGGATACAGGAGGAGGCCCCTGCGCTGGGCAAGCCGGTACTGGTATTGCGCGACACCACCGAACGCCCTGAGGCGCTCGATGCCGGCACGGTCAAACTGGTGGGCACGGTGCAGGAAAAGATATACCATGAAGCCGCGCGCTTGCTGGATGACCCGGCGGCATATGAGGCGATGGCCACGGCGATAAACCCCTATGGCGACGGCAGAGCCTCGCAGCGCATCGCCAAAGTGATAAGCGAATTTCTCTATACCCGTTTAGGCGCATCCTAAGGCGAGTATTTCTATCATATATTTAAAGATACACGAAAGAATGCAGGAGGTCTTTTTCAATGTCGGAAATAAAATTTGGCACCGATGGCTGGCGTGCGATTATCGCGGAGGAGTTTACTTTTACCAATGTAAGGCGCATAAGCCAGGGCATTGCCGCCTATATGAAAGCTGCGGGCCTGGTGCAAAAGGGCGTAATCATCGGTTATGACAACCGTTTTCTGTCCGAGAGCTTTGCCCGCGCCTGTGCCGAAGTGATGCTGGGCAACGGGATTAAAACATTTCTGTTTAAGAAAGCGGCCCCCACTCCGTTGACCGCCTTTGCTATCCGTAATCTGCAAGCCGGGGGAGCGGTGATGATTACCGCCAGCCATAACCCGCCGGAATATAACGGGCTCAAATTCATCCCCGAATATGCCGGCCCGGCTCTGCCGGATGTGACCGACCAGATCGAAGCGGAAGTGGATAAAGTGCTGGACGGCGGGCGCATCTATGTGCTGGATGTGAACGAAGCCGCCAAGCTGGAGTTATTCAAAGAAATTGACCTTGACAAAGAATACTTTGCTCACCTCCTGCATCTGGTCAACGGCGAGGTGATCCGGGAGCATCCGCTCAAGGTAGTGGTGAACCCCATGTATGGCGCCGGCATCAACTATCTGGACCGCATCCTGACCGAGCTGGGCTGCGAGGTCAAGACCATAAATAATTACCGCGATACCATGTTTGGCGGCTCCATGCCGGAGCCTACCGACGTCATCCTTTCAGATTTGAAACGGGCGGTACAGACCTTTGGCGCCAACCTAGGCCTGGCCCTGGACGGTGATGCCGACCGCTTCGGCCTGGTAGATGCGGAAGGAAACTATATCAGCCCCAACCAGTTCGGCGCGCTGTTGCTTAATTATCTGCTCGGTTCCCGCGCCCAGCGCGGGCCGGTGTGCCGTTCGGTAGCCACCACCCATGTGCTGGACCGCATCGCGCGCGAGTTTGGCATCGAGGTCATCGAAACGCCGGTAGGGTTCAAATATATCGGGCAGGGGCTGCGGGAAAAGAGCGCCATGCTGGGTATCGAGGAAAGCGGCGGTCTGAGCGTTATGGGGCATGTGCCGGAAAAAGATGGCATTTTGGCTTGTTTGCTGGCGGTGGAAATGCTGGCCGCGCGCGGTTGTGGCTTCACGGAGCTGCAAAGCGAGCTGGACGGCAATTACGGCAAGGTGTTCAGCAAACGCATCGATATCCGGGTGAACGACCTGATGAAAGCGCAAGTGCTGAGTGCGCTGAATCAGTTTAAGCCCAAGCGCCTGGCCGGCACGGACGTATCCGAGATCACCGCTATCGACGGCCGGCAGTTCGTGCTGGTTGACGGCAGTTGGGCCTTGGTGCGCGTATCCGGCACCGAGCCCCTTTTCCGCATCTATGTGGAAGCGGGCAGCGAAGAGCGCATCGAACAGATCCGCAAAGAAGTCATGTCCGCCATTGGATTGAATTAAGCCCATGGCGCTTTAGCCTGAGCCAAATAATATTTAACCGCATAGCATATACCACAGGAGGTATATGCTATGTTGCTTTTTTGCCTTAAAGCCGCGATCATAATTATCTGGTCAACCATACTGGCGGTCCTGCTGCACCGCGCCCGGCATCCGCTGCCCATATCGCCGCGCTATGACACCGTGAACATGAACGATGACGAAAACGCCGAACGACAGCTCCGTTCAGCGTTAAGCCGGCTCCCCCCCCGTCATACCCTGGTGCTTAGGGTATCGAGTGAAGCCGCCGCCCGCCGGCCCATAAAATACCTGCTATCTTCGCTGCAACGCCGCAATCCTGCCATAATAACAAAAACATTACCAGTGCCTCCGCGGGATGAGTATGATACAATAAAAATAATCTGCTGAGAGGAGAGGAGCGGTCGTGTTAAACGCCGCATTGGAATTTATCTTTCCCCAGACCAAATGCAGCATATGCCGCCGCTCCGGCAACTATGCGCCGCATCGTCCCTGGTGCGCGCATTGCGGGCACGAGCTCGCAGAGTTGGCCGCCCGCGGCCCGGTATGCGACATCTGCGGACGCTATATCGCCGCCCCTGGTTTGTGCGCCGATTGCCACCGCGAACGCCCCGAATTTGGACTGGCTCGCGCGGTGGGCCCCTATGAGCAGGCCTATCGCATTGCGGTCAAGGTATATAAATTTATGGGTCGCCGCAAACTGGCCTGGCCCATGGGGAAAATGATGGCCGAAGTTATTTTGGCCGAACCGGGGTTTTGGCCTATCGATGTACTGGTAGCGGTTCCCATCTCCAAAAACAGCATGGACCAGCGCGGCTTCAATCAGACCGATCTTTTGGCCCGGCAGATATCGCGCCACTTGAAGATACCCTTCGTGCGGGACGCGATAACCAGGGTCCGCGAAGTCTCTCCCCAGCGCGAGTTGTCCCGGGAGGAGCGGGAGCAAAACTTAAAAAATGCCTTCGAGATAAGAAATGCCGCTCAGGTGGCGGGCAAGCGCATCGTTTTGGTGGATGACGTGTACACCACCGGCTCCACCGCGCGCGAATGCACCCGCGACTTGCTGGACGCGGGCGCCGAGCGGGTGAGCATAATCACCTGGGCTACCGGTCGCGCGGATTAGAAGCGGCTTAAAGGGCATTGCTCACGCTACCTAAAATATTTATGCAAGACTTGTAAATATTGAGTATAATAAATACGTGGGTATTACGTTGGAAAGAGGTGTCGCGAATGAAGGTAGACATTAGGGGTAAAAATATCGAACTCACAGAGGCTCTGAAGGAATACACGACAAAACGGATATCCAAGCTGGAGAGGTTCTTTGAGGATGCCAATATAGCGAATGTGGCGCTGTCGGTGG
>JAUNBV010000160.1 GCA_030526885.1 Syntrophomonadaceae bacterium | reverse complement strand
AGGGCTTGTTTAAGCCGCAGCGGAAGGGCGCGGATGGTGCGCACATTGGCGGTCACGTCCTCGCCTTTTACTCCGTCACCGCGGGTAGAGGCGCGTACCAGCTCACCGTTTTCATAGATCAGCGCCACGGACAGGCCGTCGATCTTGAGTTCCGTTACGTAATCCGGTGCGGGCACCGCTTTGCGCACCCGGCGGTCAAATTCCAGCAGCTCGCCCTCACTGAACGCATTATCCAGGCTTAACAAGGGATAGCGGTGGGTCACGCTCTTAAGCCGGCTCTGCGCGCTGCCCCCCACCCGCTGGGTGGGTGAATCCGCCGTGACCAGCTCCGGGTGTTCCCGCTCCAACCGCAAAAGCTCCTGCATCAGGGCGTCAAACTCATGATCGGTGATAACGGGGGCGTCCAGCACATAATACCGGTGCTCATGGCCCCGTATCTCATCCCGCAAGCTTTCCAGGCGTGTTTTGATCTCCGGCATATCCTCATCCTCCAGCAAGAATCCCTGAGCCATCTTTTCCATTCCCCTCCCTTAAAGTCTGCCCCGGCGCGAGCGATGGTATTGACGGTTTAAGGGAAGCTATTGCTTCCTAATCGTTTAGGAGCTGCAGCGGCGCGATATCCACGCGCAGGGTGCGGATACCGGCGGTGCGGAAGTCTACCACCGCTATGGCCCCGCCCTCCATAGTATCGATTACGTAACCCTCGCCAAATTTCTTGTGGCGCACGCGGTCGCCCTCGGTCAGCTCGGCCACCCGTTGATACGAATCCGCTTCCGGGGCGGCCACATGCTGCGCCGGCAGTTCCTGCAGGAAACGGCTGGGAGGATTGCTGCGCTCGTAGCCGTACATGAAACGGCTGTGGGCATGGGTAAAATATATCCGCCTTTGGGCGCGGGTGATGCCCACATAGCAGATGCGCCGCTCCTCCTCCATTTCCTCCGGGGTCTCCGCCCTAAAAGAGGGAAAAACGCCCTCCTCCATGCCGGTCATGAACACCACCGGAAATTCCAGCCCCTTCGCGCCGTGAAATGTCATGAGCGTCACCGCATCGGATTGATCCTCCGTGTCCGTGTCCTGCACCAGCGCCACTTGGGTCAGGAATTCCTCCAGCCCCGCGCCACCGTCCTTTTCAAATTCCACCGCCAGCGAGCGCAGCTCGTGAATGTTTTCCAGCCGCACCTGAAAGGTCAGCGGGTCGATGCGCTCCAATTCCTCCACATAGCCGCTCATCTCCAGCAGCTCATCGATAATGTCCCGCAATGAAGCCCCGTCCCGGGCCAGATCGGTCAGATATAAAAGCATGGCCTGAAAGTCCTGCAAGCTCTGCACCATCGATTTTTTCAGCCCCGCAATCTCATCGGCGCGGGCCAGCGCCTCCAGCGGGCTGATGCCCTGCTCCGCCGCGAAAGACTCGATCCGCTCCAGGCTCTTATCTCCCACTCCGCGGCGCGGGATATTTATCACCCGACGCAACGCCAGCACATCCCGGGGGTTGTCCAATAGCCGCAGGTAAGCCAGCACATCCCGCACTTCGCGGCGTTCATAAAACTTGCGCGCCCCGATTAGCCGGTAAGCGATAGCCCGCCGCATCATGGCCTCCTCAAAAGCGCGCGACTGAGCGTGTGTGCGATAAAACACGGCACAGTCATTGAAATCCGCCTCGCCGTCCTTAAACAGTTTCAATATCTGATCGGCCACATAATCCGCTTCCTGCCACGAATTGGCGGCGGTAAATATCTGCAACTGCTCGCCCTCATCATTGACGGTGCGCAGTTCCTTGCTCTCGCGGTCCTCATTATGCCTGATGACCGCATTGGCCGCCGCGATAATGTTCTGCGACGAGCGGTAATTGGTCAGCAGCTTGATAAGCCGCGCCTCCGGGTAATCCTGCAGGAATCGCTTCACATTATACGGCTCCGCCCCGCGCCAGCTATAGATGGACTGGTCGGGGTCCCCCACCGCAAAAATATTGTGATGTCCGGCTGCCAGCAACCGCGCCCACACATACTGGGCATAGTTCGTGTCCTGATATTCGTCCACCATTATGTACTGAAACCAGCCTTGATAACGCTTAAGCACCTCCGGAAACTCCCGGAACAGGCGAACGCACAGCACGATCAAGTCCTCAAAATCCAGCGCGTTAAAGCTCTTCAGCCGCGCATTGTAACGTCGCATCAGCTCCGCCAGCCGCTCCTGCTGATGCGGCGACACCCGCACGGTTTGGAAATAATCCTCCGGCTCCTGCAAACTGTTTTTGGCCTGCTTAAACAGCCACAACAATTCCTCCGGCTTGCGCTCATACTCCTGCTCCTCGACGATGATCTCCTTTACCAGCGCGCGCGCCTCGCCGTCGTCCAAAATAGTGAAATTGCGGTCATAGCCCAGTTCCTGGATGTTCATGCGCAAAATGCGGTTGCTGGCCGCATGAAAAGTCTGAATCCAGCGCCCGGAGTAATTGGGGATCTGCCGGTTGACCCGCTCCCGCATCTCCTGCGCCGCCTTATTGGTAAAAGTGATGGCCAGCACCGCGTCTTGCCGCACTCCGGTTTCAATCAGATGCGCCACCCGCCTCGTCAGCACCCGCGTCTTGCCCGAACCAGCTCCGGCCAGCACCATGCACGGCCCCTCCCGGTGCAGCACCGCCTCCCGCTGCTCCTCGTTGAGATCGCTCAAATCGCTGTGGTAATCATACTGCATGAAAATATCATTGCTCCCTCATGTCGTTTCCTTCCTGAATATTTTACTACAAGCGAACGGAGAAAGACAGGCAAGACTAAGGGGCAGGATGTTTTTCCCGCCCCATCGGCTTTGGCCCGGCCCAGTTATGAGTTATGTCAGCCACCGCGCCCAAGGTGGGCTGACGAAGCTTATCCCCTTGGCGCCCTCATTGCCGGCTATTTGACCAGCAGCCCGGCTACGGTAGCAAAACCGAAGCAGACGACCATCCCGGCCAGGGTGGGGATGATAAAAGCCAAGGCGGTCCATTTCAGGCTGCCGGTCTCCTTTTTTATGGTGATGAGGGTAGTGGAACAGGGCCAGTGCATCAGGGAGAAAAGGATGGTGCAAGCGGCGGTGATCCAGGTCCATCCGTTATCGATCAGCAGAACGCGCAACGCGCTCAGATCGTTTAATTCCATCAGCGCGCCCTGGGATAGATAGGACATAATGATGAGCGGCAACACGATCTCATTGGCGGGCAGGCCCAAAATAAACGCCATCAGGATGATACCGTCCAGCCCCAGCAGCCGGGCGAAGGGATCCAAAAAACCGGCGCAATGCCCCAGCAGGGTGAGATCCCCTACGCTCACATTAGCCAT
>JAUNBV010000159.1:685-3334 GCA_030526885.1 Syntrophomonadaceae bacterium | reverse complement strand
TTTTTTACCCGGCTGGGCTTTCGGGTGGTGCTGTCGCCGGTATCGTCGCGGGCGGTTTATGAGCTGGGCAGCGATACCATTCCCAGCGAATCGGCCTGCTATCCGGCCAAGCTGGTGCACGGCCATATCGAATGGCTTATCCGGCAGGGGCTGAAAACCATTTTCTATCCCTCCGTCATTTTTGAGCGCAAGGAGCAGGAGCAGGCCAATAACTGCTTCAACTGCCCCATCGTTATTTCCTACCCCGACGTCATCCGCAACAATATGGACCGGCTGCAGGAGGCGGGGGTGCGCTATATCAATCCCTTCCTGCCTTACGGCAACCGGGAGCGGTTGACGGTGCGGATGGCGGAGGAGCTCAAGCCTTTGGGCATCGGCAAGCGTGAGGTAAGGGCGGCTATGGCCGCGGCGTGGGCGGAGGACGAAGCGTTTAAGGCCGATATCCGCGCCCAGGGTGAGGCAGTCACGGAGCTGCTGAAACAAAGCGGCCGCAAGGGCATCGTGCTGGCGGGCCGTCCCTATCATCTGGATCCGGGCATCAATCACGGCATCCACCAGTTCATCCGCTCCTGCGGGCTGGCGGTGCTGACCGAGGATTCGGTCAGCCATCTGGGGCAGGTGCAGCGCCCCTTAAGGGTGGTCGATCAGTGGATGTTTCATTCCCGCCTGTACGCGGCGGCGGAGTATGTGGCTACTCAGCCGCAGTTGGAGTTGATTCAGCTCAATTCCTTTGGCTGCGGGCTGGACGCTATCACCACCGAGCAGGTGCAGGAGCTTTTAAGCCGTCAGGGGCGGCTCTATACGGCCATTAAAATCGATGAGATCAGCAACTTAGGCGCCGCCCGCATCCGCATCCGCACCTTGATCGCGGCGGCCAGGGAGCGCGAGCTGCGCCGCGAACAGCAGGAGTTTATCCCGGTACCGCCGCCGCCGCGCGCCATTTTTACCGAAGCCATGCGGGAAAGCCATACCATTTTAGCCCCGCAGATGTCGCCCATCCATTTTGAACTGCTGGAAACGGTGTTTCAGCTGCAGGGGCTGCGGCTGGTGCTGCTGCCGGAGGCTGACCGCGGCGCTATCGACGAAGGGGTGCGCTATGTGAACAATGATGCCTGCTATCCTTCGCTGATCGTTATCGGGCAGCTAATCCAGGCGCTGAAATCGGGAAACTACGACCCGGACAAAACTTCGGTCATCATTACCCAGACCGGCGGGGGATGCCGCGCCACCAATTATATCGCCCTCTTGCGCACGGCAGTGCGCGAGGCCGGTTTCCCGCAGGTGCCGGTAATCTCCGCCAATGTTTCCGGGCTGGAGGAGCATCCCGGTTTCACCATGGGCAAGAGCCTGCTGAAAACCGCGGTTCGCGCTGTGATTTACGGCGACGTGCTGATGAAGGTGCTGCACCGGGTCCGGCCTTATGAAAAATTCCCCGGCTCGGCAGATCAGTTATTCCGGCGCTGGGTGGAGAAATGCCGCGCCCAGCTCATCGAGGGCAGCAGCCAGGGGTTCAAAGCCACCCTGCGGGGGATGATAAGGGAGTTTGACCGGCTGGAAATGCTGGAGATAAGCAAGCCGCGCGTGGGCATCGTAGGCGAGATACTGGTCAAATACCATCCCGACGCCAACAATCATGTTATAAGGCTGCTGGAAGAAGAAGGCTGCGAAGCGGTGATACCCGGCATGCTGGAGTTCTTCACCTACAGCCTGTTTGACCAGATATATAACCATAAGGTGTTGGACGGTACCCGCAAAAACGCCCGCAATGCGCGTTTCTTCATCTGGTATTTGGAAAGCGTGCGCCGGGTGGCCGATAAGGAACTGCGCAACAGCAAGCATTTCGCGCCGGTACCGTCAATTTATCATCTGGCCGACAAAGCCTCGGAGGTATTGAGCCTGGGGCATCACACCGGCGAGGGCTGGTTCCTGACCGCGGAGATGATCGAGCTCATCGAGGACGGGGTGCCCAATATCGTGTGCGTACAGCCCTTTGGCTGCCTGCCCAACCATGTCACCGGCAAGGGGATGCTGCGCGCCCTGCGCGACCGCTATCCCGAGGCCAATATCGTGGCGGTGGACTACGACCCCGGGGCCAGCGAGGTGAATCAGCTCAACCGCATCAAGCTGATGCTGGGTATCGCGCGCCGGCAGTTACACCCCACGGAGAGCGCCCCCATGCCTTCTTCCCACGAATTGACCGCCGCCACGCGCAGTCCGCTGCACGCGGCGGAAAATATGGCGGTGGGAAAAGCCATGCACATTGAGCTTTAAGACTACCCTTGCGTATAAGCCGGACACCGCCCCGTATTTATTATTTCCGCCGCGGTGAAGCGCGAGCATCATCTTCTCCGGTAAAAGCATGCAACTCGCCTCCTTTTCCTCCGCTCGGTGCGGATTACGGAGGAACGGTCTAACCGAGCAGACGCAGGAGATGTCACCGCGTCTCCTCCCCTTAATCCTCCTTGAAAATAACGCCGGAGAGGTAAAGGGCGACTACTCATTGAGCAGCCGCCTTTTACGGTATTGGGCTTTTGCGGCTCTCGCGTTCAGATTAGATACGGTTGACGGTTTAGTAATATAGAGAGTACCTAACCCATAGCTGCCGCAATTATATTCTACGCCCCAGCCATGCGCATTTGATGCCAAAAG
>JAUNBV010000159.1:0-665 GCA_030526885.1 Syntrophomonadaceae bacterium | reverse complement strand
ACATCGAACCCGGCCTCCTGCAAAGCCGTGCCATACGCCTTGCCGTCTTCCATCGTTGCATTAGAGAAATTGATAGTGAAAATTCGATGATCGTTTTGAAGGGTGGGGTGCGATAAACGGTAGGTATTTCTCAAACCCGGGTCGGCTTGTTCGTGGCTCTAACCCCGTTTTTACGGCAATTGTTCGTATTTTGTTAAGTGAAGAGCGATCATTACTAAGCGATTTCTAAGGTCAGGCTTTTTAAGCGGTCAATCCGGGCTTGGGGGGCGTTGGGACAGTCTTTTTTCGTACGGTGAGTGGTCACTTATTGTAAGCCGAACGGTCTTTTCTTGTTAAGCGGCCGTTTTTTTGTTAAGTGGATGGTATTGGTTCGCCCTGTCCCGCTTCCGAGCCGGGCCACAAAGATCAAGGCCGCGCGCGGCTTATAGTAGTATATGCGCCGTACCGCGCCGCCGTACCTCTACCGGGAGACAAGGAGTCAAGGGGACGGCAGACTGTTACAAAAGCTAAGCTACGGAAGCTGTTTTCCATTGGATAAGCAGCTTCCTTCTGTTTGGTAAGCCAAAACGAACAAAAATCGAATCGAAAATAGCTCTCAGCCGAGCCATCATCGATAAGGTACAATAAGTTTCGCAAATTGAAAAAAGCGCTAGGATAGAAGGAGA
>JAUNBV010000158.1 GCA_030526885.1 Syntrophomonadaceae bacterium | reverse complement strand
GGCTGTTAACCGGAGGGTTGTAGGTTCGAATCCTACTCGGGGAGCCAAAGACATTACTGGGCGGTAGTCCTTTGATCAGTGCGACTGCCGCTCTAATTTTGGGTATTTCCTCAAAAAGCCTTGCATAGGATTTAGTTTTTCGCTATACTATCTCTCGCGGGGTTTTTGCCCGGGCCTATAGCTCAGTTGGTAGAGCTACCGGCTCATAACCGGTCGGTCCCAGGTTCGAGTCCTGGTGGGCCCACCAAACATGGCCCCTTGGTCAAGCGGTTAAGACACCGCCCTTTCACGGCGGTAACAGGGGTTCGAGTCCCCTAGGGGTCACCATTTCCGGGCGATTAGCTCAGTTGGGAGAGCGCCTGCCTTACAAGCAGGATGTCGGCAGTTCGAGCCTGTCATCGCCCACCATCAAAAGAGCGTCCCTCCACTAAAGGTGGAGGGACTTTTTGTTGCCGCGGGGTTTTCCGCCGGTGTGCGGCGCCTGCCCGTTGCGGGCCGCGCCGTTAAAAAGCGCCGGGGCGTAGGTTATCTGGCGGGGTAGGCGAACGAGGCCCCCTCAACTAATCGTTATAAGGCTGCCCGAATGAATCTCGATGGGCAAACTCACCGACGGCGCGCCGGGGAGGAGGGTTGCCGGTTTTTTCCGGCCACCCCACGGGTATGATCTCCAGGCTGCGCACGTCATCGGGCAACTTCAACAGCCGATCCACCTTCTGGTGGTCAAAGCTGCCCACATGCACGCTGCCCAGTCCCATGTCATGGGCGGCCAGGCAAAGATTCTGCGCGGCAATCCCGCCGTCAAACATATACCAGTCGCCCAGGCTGGTGCTGAAGCCGCCTTGTTTAATGCCGGCGCGGCCGGTGCGGGCGCAGAGGACAAAGACTGCCGGAGCCTGTAATATGCCCTTATATGCGGGATTGGTCTCGCTTAAACTGGAGGTGAGCTCGGCTTTTAATTGCGCGTCCTGAATCACTATCACTTCCCAGCACTGGGTGTTGGCCCAGGAAGGCGACCAGCGCACCGCCTCCAGCAATTCACGAATCATTTCAGCGCTGACCGGCCGCTCCGTAAAGCGACGTATACTGCGGCGGGTTTTGATACACTCTCTGGTTTCCATAAATAACACCTCCTGATACATATACGTACAACAAAGCCGGATCAGCTGCTTGGAGTGAATCCGGCAAAAGTTTTAAAAAGATGGTGCCGGCGGTGGGAATCGAACCCACACACCTCTCGGCTCACGATTTTGAGTCGCGCGCGTCTGCCAGTTCCGCCACGCCGGCACTAATTTGGAATCCTGATACATATGCCATTATATTGATTGCGGGAAGCAAAGTCAAGCCGGTGGCGCTTAATAAATTATGAGCGGGAAAGGCAGGCGGTGTCACCCCCATAGAGGATAATCTCTTTAAATAATTAGTGCGCCGTTAAAAAAATACTTGCGTCGGTGGGGCGTGTTTGCTATAATGCACAGGTATCAAGCAGGAGTTTTCGCTTCTCACCTTACAACGTGGGTGTTCGTAAGGTCCCATAAGTCGATCTTAAGGCCGATTGCGGCCATATGATCAGCTGTGGATAAAGCGAGCCTCGGGTTCGCATTTTTTATGCGCCCTTTCCGGCTGTGGTTTAGTTTTTTCAGGAGGTGGTACTTTATCAGCAAGGATTGGAGAATCAATGAGGAGATCCGGGTGCGAGAAGTTCGGCTGGTTGACGCGGATGGCGAACAATTGGGCATTTTGTCCATCCAGGAAGCCCTGAGCATCGCTCTTGAAAGGAATCTGGATCTCGTGGAGATCGCGCCTGCCGCCAAACCGCCGGTGTGCCGGTTGATGGATTATGGCAAATTCAAGTTTGAACACAGCAAGCGTGAAAAGGAAGCGCGGAAAAAACAGAAGATAATTTCTATCAAGGAAGTTAAAATGCGTCCTAACATCGAGGAACATGATTTTCAAACCAAGGCCAAAAACGCCCGTAAGTTTTTGATGGCCGGGGACAAGGTTAAGTTTACCATCATGTTTCGGGGCCGTGAGATCACGCATCCGGAAAACGGAGAGCGCCTGTCGAAGAAATTTGCGGTGGAGCTGTCCGATATTTCGAATGTCGAGCGGGCGCCCAAGGTCGAAGGACGCAATATGGTCATGATTTTAGTGCCTAAATTAGAAAAAGAAGAATAAGGAGGAACCATCGTGCCGAAAATGAAGACCCATCGCGGGGCAGCGAAACGCTTTAAGAAAACCGGCAGCGGAAAAATTAAACGCTCCAAGGCTTACGCCAGTCATTTGCTGGGCGAAAAGTCTCCCAAAAGAAAAAGAAAACTGCGCAAATCCGGTCTCGTAAGCGAGCAGGAACAAAAGAACGTATCAAGATTGATTCCATATCAATAAACCTTTTAAGGGAGGACTGGAGTAGATGGCAAGAGTAAAGCGTGGCGTTACCAGCCACAGAAGACATAAAAAGATATTGAAACTGGCCAAGGGCTATCGCGGAGGCAAATCCAAGCTTTACCGGGTAGCGAATCAACAGGTCATGAAATCCGGGCAGTATGCCTATGATCATCGTAAATTAAAGAAACGCGATTTTCGCCGGTTGTGGATTGCCCGTATCAATGCCGCGGCCCGCGACAACGATTTGAGCTATAGCCGTATGATCCACGGCCTGAAACTGGCCGGAGTGGAAATCGATCGCAAGGTGCTGTCGGAGTTAGCCATCAGCGATCCCTCTGGCTTCAGCGAACTGGCCGCCGTGGCCAAACAGCATTTGGCGTAATTGTTTAACGGGATGAAGCATTGCTTCATCCCGTTATTTATTAACATCCAGGCGATGAGGCAAGGACATGCAAATCATTACTTCGTCCGACAACCGGCATTTAAAACTGGCGCGCAAACTGAAACAGCATAAATTCAGGCAGCGGGAAAACCGCTTTTTGCTGGAGGGCAAAGTCCCGGTCAAGGAAGCGCTCAGCAAGCACGGCGATTTGGTGGAAACAATATTCGTTACCGCCCGGCAGGCCGATTGGTTAGCCCGGCAACCGCACGACGCCACTGGGGCCTGGCAGATAGACGAGAGGGAAATGGTGCGGCTGTGCGATACTACGACCCCGCAAGGGGTTATCGCCGTGGTGCGGCATCCCGGCTATGATTTGGCCGCCATCATGTCTGAGCCCGGCTTGTTGCTTTATCTAGAGGAGATAGGCGATCCTGGCAATGTGGGCAGTATAATCCGCAGCGCCCAGGCTATGGAGGTGGGGGCGGTGCTGTTAAGCCCGGGCTGCGCCGATGCCTTCAGTTCCAAGGTAATCCGCTCCAGCATGGGGAGCATGGCATAGCCGCCGCCAAA
>JAUNBV010000157.1 GCA_030526885.1 Syntrophomonadaceae bacterium | reverse complement strand
TGGTTTTTCGAAAATCGAAACCTAGCTATACTGAGTGAATAAGCCTGAGTTGAATAAGGGGTAGTGTATTACCTACCGAAAGAAGAAAATTAAGGAGAATAGCTTATGAGAAAAGTGATCGCCCTGGCTAATCAGAAGGGCGGGGTGGCCAAGACTACCACCACCGCCAACCTGGGCATTGGCCTGGCCCGTCAGGGAAAGAAGGTGCTGCTCATCGACTGCGACCCCCAGGGCAGCCTCACGGAAAGCCTGGGCTTCCGTCAGCCGGACAACCTGCCCGTGACCCTGACCACGCTGCTGAGCAAGACCATAGCGGAAAGCAGCATCCAGCCCGGCGAGGGCGTTTTGCAGCACAAAGAGGGCGTTGACCTGGTGCCGGCCAATATCGAGCTGTCCGCCCTGGAGATCTCCCTGGTCAATCTGATGAGCCGCGAGATCGTGCTGCGTGAATATCTGGCCCAGGTCAAAGCGGGCTATGATTATGTGCTGATCGACTGCTCGCCCTCCTTGGGAATGCTGACCATCAACGCCCTGACCGCCTCAGACAGCATCATCATTCCGGTGCAGGCCCATTATCTGCCGCTGAAGGGGCTGGAGCAGCTTTTGAAAAGCATCGACCGGGTCAGGAAGCAGCTCAATCCCCGCTTGCAGGTGGAAGGCGTTTTGCTGACTATGGTGGACAGCCGCACCGCCTATGCCAAGGAGATCAGCACCGCCCTGCGGCAGAGCTATGGCAATGCGCTCAAGGTATTTACCACGGAGATACCCCTGTCGATACGGGCGGCGGAGACCAGCCTGGCCGGGAAAAGCATTTACCTGCACGACCCGGCGGGCAAGGTAGCCGCCGCTTATGCTGAACTGACCAAGGAGGTGGATAGCAATGGCCCTCGCCAGCAGGTTCGGCGGCCAGATCGCCATGACCCCGTTAGATGAGATATTTACCACCGAGGAAGCGCGGCAGGACAGCCAGCGGGAAAAGGTGCTGCATATTCCCTTGTCGGAATTGTATCCCTGCGCCGAGCATCCCTTCAAGGTGCGGGATGACGAGGAAATGTCCGAGATGGCCGAGAGCATCCGCCAATTCGGCGTGATGGTTCCGGCCCTGGCCCGGCCCCGGCCAGAGGGCGGCTACGAGCTGATCTCCGGCCACCGCCGATTAAGGGGCAGCCAATTAGCCGGCCGGGAGACCATGCCGGTGATCGTGCGGCAACTGGATAACGATGAGGCCATCATCGCCATGGTGGACAGCAATCTGCAGCGGGAGCATATCTCGCCCAGCGAGAAAGCCTTTGCCTACAAGATGAAACTGGAAGCAATGAAGCGCAAGGCGGGCAGAAAACCGCAGGTAGAAAATTCTGCCCAATTTGGGCAGAATTTACATAGAACAGTTTCCAGACTTGAATTAGCAAAGGATTCACCAGACAGTTCAGGACAAATCCAGCGTTTCATCCGCTTGACCAACCTGACCCCGCCGCTGCTGGAAATGGTGGACAACAAGCAGTTGGCCCTGAACGCGGCGGTGGAGTTGTCCTATCTGCCGCAGCCGGCGCAGATCGAGCTGATGGACGTGATGGAGCGCCACGATACCAGCCCCAGCATCAGCCAGGCCCAGCGCATCAAGCGGTACAGCCAGGAGGACAGCCTGAACAAGACGGTGATGGACGCCATCATCAGCGAGGACAAGGCCATCGAAATGAAAGTCATCCTCAAGGGCGATAAGCTGCGAAAATACTTCCCCAGCGGCACCACGCCCAAGCATATCGAGGAGACCGTGTTCAAGGCCCTGGAGCTATACCTAAAACGAGAACGCAGCCGGGAGCAGGAAAGATAAGATATTTCATCGCCGGCCCGGTACGGCCCTTATATGAGGGCTGTTTTTTATATTCAAAAGGAGGTGAGCATAATGTTTGACGGACTGCCGGAGGATTGCCTGTCCACCCTGCCCAGCAGCGGCACACTGATCCTCATCAAGCGCGGGGAGAAGGGCTATTACCCCTTTTCCTGGGAAAGCGGGGATGTGGCGCGAAACCGGGAGATCGCCGACAACTACAATCGCCAGCGCAATATCAGCAGCGCCCAGGAGCAGGCCATGCTGGTGGGCAGCATGATGGGCTGGAACTTCCCCGGCGCTGACCCGCGCCGCTACGAGGAGGCCCAGACCGTCAATGGCTATAGGGTTCTGGATCGTTGTCGCGTGGGCAAGAATGAGATAGTCCTGGCCTTCGATCCCCAGGCGGTGCAGCCCTATGTCACCTGGCGAGCCTCAGCCCACAGCAACTATCAGGATATGTATTGGGGCCATTATTTCACGGAAAGCAGCGACGCGGCCGGCGACTATCAACAGCGCATTGCTGAGGAAAGGCTGAGTTTGCAGGAACGGCAGGAAAGCCATCCTCTGCCCGGCCCCAAAAAAGAAAGAGGTGAGGAACGATGAACGACCCGAAGCCAATCAACATCATGGGCGTGGTGGCCTTTCCTGATCCCGACCCGGAAAAACAGGTGATCCGCTTCATTGACAGCAGGTATAACGACCTGTTCACCATCCCAAATGGTGGCAATATCATCCTGACCCGCTTTGACGGCAGCGAGGCCATATTGCCCTGTACCTATATCGACGATTGCCATGCCAAGATCGGCCGTGAGGTCTATCACATCTGCGAATTTGCAGAAATCATGGAGAAAAACGGCGGCATCTACCGGCCAGAACATCCGCAGCCGGGGGATATTTGCGACCATTATGAGATATACCAGCTACGCGAACTACGCAGCACGGATTATGCTTTCCGCCCCTATGAGGAGGCCAGGGGCCGGCTGCGTTTTGCCGACTACCAACGCGCCTACGCCGGGGTTTTAGCTCCGTCTGTACGCCTGGAGGAGCTATGGAACAAGCACAACCAGGACGGCCGCCCCTTTGGCCGCCAAATGCGCTCCATGTCCGTCAGCGATGTGGTGGCGCTGTACCGCGGCGGCCGCTGCCACAGCTATTATGTGGATGATATCGGCTTTCAGGAGCTGGAGCGTTTTCTGCCCCGCCCGCGCAGCAGGACGAAGCCGCAACGCCGCAACGAAGATAAGGAGCGATGAACATGGACGAGCATATCAGCGTATTGCAGCTAAGCGCCAGGACGCAAAAGGCCCTGGCGGAGTACGGCATCCAAACCATTGAAGAACTGCGCCTGTTCACGCCGCAGGAATTGTGGCAGATCCCCGGCGTCGGACGGCGCAGTCTGATGCAGATCGAAGCAGCTTTGTTGGATTATGAGCTTTCACGCGAAAGGGATGGAGTTGATGGAGGAACAGCAAAAGCGCATGGCCCGCAATTATGAGATACGCCAGGCCATCCGCATTG
>JAUNBV010000017.1 GCA_030526885.1 Syntrophomonadaceae bacterium | reverse complement strand
GTGCACGCCTTGCTGAAAGAGGATGAGCGCATCAACTTTGCCGGCAATATCGAAGGGCGCGAGTTGTTTGCGGGTCAGGCGGACGTAATTGTGTGCGACGGCTTTATCGGCAATGTGCTGTTGAAAACCATGGAAGGCATGGCGGCATATATGACGGCGCTGTGCAGTGAGGAGTTGGAAAAGCCCCCGCGCAGTTTTGAACGGCTGGATTATTCAAAAACCGGCGGCGCGCCGCTCTTGGGCATCAACGGCATCAGCATCGTATGTCACGGCTCATCCAAGCAGGAAGCGGTATTCAACGGCATCCGCATAGCGCGGGATTGCTGCTTAAGCAACCTGGTGGCCCGCCAGCAGGCAGTGTTGAACACGGCAGCGATGGATAAAGCGGAATAAAAACAACAGACAGGAGGTATGACCGGAATGGAAAAATTCTTTCTGCAAGCCCGGGGCTTTTTAGCCGAACAGTTAGCCATAGAGGAAGAAAAGATAACTATGGACACCGTGTTTGAGGACATTAACGCCGATTCTATCGATATCGTAGAAATGATAATGGCGCTGGAGGACGTTTACGGAGTGGAATTCCCGGAAGAGGACTTGGAGGATTATCCGGTAATGGGAATGCTCATCAAAGCGTTATTCTCATTTCTGCAAAGGGAAGGGAAAGCATGAACCCCAAGGACAGCGCCGGACAACTGGCCGCTGTCTGCGGCCTGACCTTTAACGACCTAAGCATTTTGAGCATGGCCCTCACCCATCCCTCCTATGCTCAGGAGCAGCCCGGCCATGTCAATAATCAGCGGCTGGAGTTTTTGGGCGATTCCATCTTAAACTTTACCGTGGCCGAGTATCTGTACGGCCATTATGCCGACAAGCAGGAAGGCGATCTCACCCGCATCCGGGCCAAGGTAGTGTGTGACCGCTCGCTGGCGGAGGTGGCGCAGGAGATAGGCGTCGGACGTTATCTGTTGCTGGGCCGGGGGGAAGAAGCCACCGGCGGGCGCAAACGGCGTTCCATTCTGGGGGATACGGTGGAGGCCATTATAGGCGCTATCTATCTGGATCAGGGGATAGATGCCGCCCGCGCCTTCGTGTTGCGCTGGCTCAAGGAAAAGATAGTGGAAGCGGCGGCGGGAGATTATCAGGATCACAAGTCGCGCCTGCAGGAACTGGTTCAGGCTCACAACCGCGACAACGTGAGCTATGCGGTGATAAATGAGAGCGGGCCGGCTCATGCGCGCCGCTTTGAGATCGGCGTGTACTTCCGCCAGCGGTTACTGGCCACCGGTAACGGCGGCACTAAAAAGGAAGCCGAGCAGAATGCGGCCGAGCAAGCTTATGCGCTGCTGATGAACGACCTGGCCATCATTTTGGACGGCCCGGCCCAGGGATGGCCGTCTTGACGCGCCCGCACCGCAATATCGCCATTTTTGTGCCGCATCTGGGTTGTCCCTGGCAATGTATCTACTGCAACCAGCACCTTATCAGCGCGGCGCAGGCCCCCGCTCCACAGGAAGTAAAACAGCACATCGCCCAGGCGCTCACCACCATCGACCCCGGCTACGATGTGGAGATCGCCTTTTTTGGCGGCAATTTCACCACCATCGAAATGGATTTGCAGGAGAGTTATCTGCAAGCCGCATATCCCTTCGTACAGAGCGGGCAAGTGCGCGGTGTGCGCCTGTCTACCCGTCCCGACGCCATTGATGCGGATATATTGCGGCGGCTGCGCGGCTACGGCGTAGTATGCATAGAGCTGGGGGTACAGTCGCTGGACCAAGAGGTGCTGAAACGCGCTGCCCGCGGCTATACACCGGCAGCGGTGGAGCGGAGCGCGGCCCTGATAAAGGAATGGGGCTTTGAACTGGGCTTACAGCTAATGATTGGCTTGCCCGGCGATACGGCGGCCAAAGCCATGGCCACCACCGAAGCCGCCATTCGCCTGCGGCCCGATATGGTGCGCATCTATCCCACCCTGGTCATCGAGGATACCGAGTTGGCGCGGCAGTACCGCGCCGGGCGCTATCGGCCGCTGGAATTAACGGCGGCGGTGGAGCTATGCCATGCCATGTGGCAGCGGTTTCAGTTGGAGGGCATACCCGTCATCCGCATGGGCCTGCACAGCAGCGAAGAATTGAATCACGGCAGCGTAGTCGCCGGTCCCTGGCATCCCGCCTTTGGCGAACTGGTGCAGCAATTCGGCTTCCATCAGCGCGCGCGGGAACTGCTTAACGAATATTGCGCTTCTCCGCAACACGCCGATAAGCTTACCCTGCTGGTACATCCCCGCGACCTCTCCCGCCTCATCGGATACCGCCGCGAAAACATAACCCGCCTGGAGCGTGAATTTGCCCTGCGCCTGAGCGTAAAAGGCGAAGACGGCCGGCCCCCCGGCAGCATTGCCATTTGTGCAGACAGGAGCAAATAGCCCGGCGCTTTCATGATTTGCTGCCCCGCCGCTCTGACCCCTGGCCGCGATTTTTAGCAGAAAAACCACTCACGCTATTTTGAATTCCCCCCTCTCCGCCGCGATGCAGCGGAAGGGGTCAATAAACAGCGGTGAGCGCAGAGTGTCTATTCTGCTTGTTGTTATACTTCTATTCCTTTGCCTGCGGTTCGGCGGCCACTTCTTTCAGGGCGGCAAACACACCGCCCAGCCCTGCCAGGTCGCTGGGGATGATGATTTTGGTGGATTGGCCGTTGCCTAAGCTGGTAAGGGTTTCCAGAGCTTTCAGGGCCAGTACCTTATCGTCGGCGGCGGCTTCGCGGATCATCACCAGGCTGTCGGCAAAGGCGCGCTGCACCTTCATAATAGCTTCAGCCTCGCCCTCGGCGTTCAGAATCTGCGATTGCCGGTTACCTTCGGCCTGACGGATAGCAGCTTCCTTGATGCCTTCCGCATCCAATATCTGCGCCTGCTTATGGCCTTCGGCCCGCAGGATGGCTTCGCGCTTTTCGCGCTCGGCGCGCATCTGTTTTTCCATGGCGGTCTGGATATCCTGCGGCGGCAGGATGTTGCGCAGCTCCACGCGGTTGACCTTGATGCCCCATTTATCGGTAGCTTCATCCAGGATGGCCCGCAGTTTGGTATTGACCAGATCGCGCGAAGTCAGGGTCTGGTCCAGTTCCAGATCGCCCACGATGTTGCGCAGCGTAGTGGCGGTCAGGTTTTCGATAGCGGCCAGAGCGTTGCTGATTTCGTAGGTATGCTTGAAAGCATCGGTGACCTGGAAATATACTACGGTGTCGATCATCATAGTTACGTTGTCCTTGGTGATAACCGGCTGCGGCGGAAAGTCCACCACCTGCTCCCGCAGGTCGATGATGGCGCGGAAACGATCCACAAAGGGGATAATGATGTTGATGCCCTTTTCCGCCATCTTGTGGTATTTGCCCAGCCTTTCCACCACGCCTACCGTCGATTGGCGAATGATTTTAATGGAAGAAAGCGCGATGATAATAACCAAGATTACCAGGAAAATATTCACCAGAGTGGAACCAAAGGAACCGAAAATTGCTGTCATATTACACTACTCCTTTCTTATTGCACGGGCTCAACTATGAGCTTTACGCCGTCGATTGCCCGCACCACTACGGTACTGCCGGTTTCAATCTCGCTCTGGGCGGCGGCGGTCCAGATTTCTCCGTTTAATTTTACCTGCCCAAAGTGCATGGGGGCGATGGGTTCCAGCACCACGCCGTGCTGGCCGATCAGGGCGTCAATATTGCTGGCGATGTCGCTGCTTTTGATGGCCTTCATCACCAGCGGCCGGGTAAAGATGATGAGCAACAGCGCGATGATGGCAAATACCAGCAACTGGCTCTGCAGGCTGGAAAGCCACCCTACGCTGGTCCCGGCTGCAGTTACCAGGCCGGCGATGGCCAGCCACAGAAACCAGAATCCGGCGGTAAAGATTTCCACCGCGCCGCATATGATGGCCAGAATGATCCACGTCGATGCCGTCATATAAAAACCTCCTTTGTATACTACTGCTTATATTATACCATGCGGCAAAAATGCTTGCTTTAAAGGGCATTTTTGTGAAGCCCCGAAAGACTTGTGCAGCAAGGCTTGCTGTGTATATTATACCATAGTACGCAAAGTTTTATGGACAATTACTGGGGGATTGCAAATAAGCCCAAAATGTGTTGTATAATAGGGGAGCGATGACCGTATTCTCTGCTTGTATGTCATAAAGGCAGGGGGGGTGAAACTATGGGCGAAAATGAGTTGCTAAAGAAGCTGGAGGAAAAATGCCCGGATAAAAAAATGACCTGCAGCGATGCCAGAACATGGGCGGATGAACAAGATATAAGCTATGAAAAACTGGGAGCGCTATTGGATGCCGCGGGCATCAAAGTAACGAAGTGTGCGCTGGGATGCTTCTAAAGGGATGAGAAAATGATAGACGGTTTTGGCCGGAATATAAATTATCTGCGGGTTTCGGTGACGGATCGCTGTAACCTGCGTTGCCGCTATTGTATGCCCGAGGACGGCGTCAGCCATATACAGCATACCGATGTATTGCGCCTGGAGGAACTGGCGCTGCTGATCCGGGTGGCGGCATCAATAGGCATTAAAAAGGTGAGGATAACCGGCGGGGAGCCGCTGGTTCGCAAAAATGTCACTAAACTGGTGCGGGATGTGGGGGCTATCAAAAGTATAGACGATGTGGCCCTCACCACCAACGGCATATTATTTCAGGAATTGGCGGAGCAACTCAAAGACGCCGGATTAAAGCGGGTAAATTTCAGCCTGGACACCCTGCGCGACGATCGATTCCGCTACATTACCCGCAGCGAGGCGAGCGTGAGCGCGGTGCGCAAGGCGATAGACCTGGCGCTGAAGCTTGGACTCAATCCGGTAAAATTGAATGTTGTGGTGATCAGGGGCTTTAATGACGATGAGCTGCTGGACTTTGCTCATCTGGCCTGGGCATATCCGCTGCATGTCCGGTTTATCGAGTTTATGCCCGTCGGCGATCTGCTGTTTTGGGAACGGCAACGGCTGGTGAGCATGGCGGAAATGAAAGAGCTGTTGGAGCAGCGTTATGAAATGATTCCCGGCAAGCGCGTATATGGCAACGGCCCCGCCCGCTATTACTCGCTGGTGGGAGGGGAGGGCTCCATCGGCTTTATCAACCCCATCAGCAACCATTTTTGCGGAGAGTGCAACCGCCTGCGCCTGACCTGCGGCGGCATGTTGCGCGCCTGCCTGTACGACAGTCACGAGAGCGATCTGAAGGCCGCCCTGCGCTCCGGCGCCGATGAGGACGCCCTGCGGCAGATTTTTATTGATACCATCAACGCCAAGCCGGAAAAACACAAAATGGAGACCGGTTGGGGCAGCGAAAACCGCCGCCGCATGTACCAAATCGGCGGATAGCTGGGAATCAGGCATTAGGGGCAGCAAAGACGGGCCGGAGAAGATATAAAGGTGCCCTTATGGGGTACGAGTGCCCTTATGGGGTACAGGCAACTGTATCGGGAGGTTTTTTCATGGAATTTACCCATATCAATGACGAGGGGCGCGCCCACATGGTAGATGTGAGCGGCAAAGCCGATACGCAGCGCATGGCGCGCGCAGAAGCCACGGTGTGGATGAAGCCGGAAACCCTGAGCGCCATCCGCGAGGGAGCGGTAAAGAAAGGCGACGTACTGGCCGTGGCCCAAGTGGCCGGAATTATGGCCGCCAAGCACACCCCCGGCCTCATCCCCATGTGTCACCCGCTGATGCTCACCAAGGCGGATATCAGCTTCAGCTTTGATGAGGCCAACTCCGCCCTGCGCCTGGAATCGCTGGTAAAATGCACCGGGGCCACCGGAGTGGAGATGGAGGCCATTACCGCTGTCACCGTCGCTGCCCTCACCGTTTACGACATGGTAAAAGCGGTTGACCGCTTTATCCGCATCGGCGACATTGGGCTATTGGAAAAAGACGGCGGCAAGAGCGGCCATATATTTAGGGATTAAGGATTAAAGGCACAGGCAATTATAAGAAATGGAGGGTATGGATATGGGACAAGTAGTGGCTATCAGCATCAACGAGGTGCGGGCGCAGTTAAAAATACCGGTTCCGCAGGTAATGGCTGTGACCAATGTGGGGCTGGAAGGCGACGGGCACCGCGGCGACTGGGGACGGCAGGTGACCTGCCTGCGCTATGAGAGCTTGCTGCAAAGCAATGAAGAAAACGATCTGCGCATGGGCCCCGGCGATTTTGCCGAGAACATTTTGATAAAGGAAATGGATTTCAGCAAAGCTGTGGCCGGTTCCCGCCTCAAATTGGGTGAGCAAGTTATTTTGGAGGTCAGCCAGGTAGGCAAGGAAGACCATCCCTCCGTGGTACTGCGCAATTTTGGCGTCAGCCTGCTGCCGAAGGAAGGGCTGTTTTGCCGGGTTATTCAGGGCGGACTGATCAAAGTGGGCGATAGCGCGGAGGTAATGTAGCTGTGTTTAAGGCCGGGATATTGATAATGAGCGACAAGGGTTCGCGAGGAGAGCGCGAGGACTTGAGTTCCGCGGAAATACGCCGTATGCTGGACGGCTTTTGCCGCTTTGAGTATTATGAAATCATCCCCGATGAGCGGGAAATGATAGTGGAGCGTCTGCGCTATGCCTGTGACGAATTGAAACTGGATATCCTTTTGACCTCCGGCGGCACCGGGTTTTCCCCCCGTGACGTTACCCCCGAGGCGACCCTGGCCGTAGTGGAGCGCCCCGCCCCGGGTTTATCCGAAGCCATCCGCGCCTACGGCATGCAGCAAACGCCCCGCGCCATGCTGTCGCGCGCGGCCGCCGGCATCCGCGGCAAAACCCTCATTATCAATCTGCCCGGCAGCGTAAAAGCGGTGCGCGAAGCGCTGGAAGCCGTACTGCCAAGCCTGGAACACGGCCTGGAGATACTGACTGGCCGCACCGGCGAATGCGGGCAGCCATAGAGCGGTAATCAATAGGCAGGATGCAGGGCATTATTCTTGTCGCGCACCAAAAAGCCAGGCCGATGTTTGCCCCCGACCTTCACCTATGTTTTATCAAAAAAAGAGTAAATTAAAGGAATAAAAAGAAAAACTGCAAAACATAATAATAAATGCATATATTGGGCAAATTTGAGAAGTATGGACGATTGAATACTTTGTCAGTGTTGCCTAATATTATTAACAGGTGTTAGCACTCAACGCTAACGAGTGCTAATAACAACTAGAAGGAGGAATGGATGTGAATATTAAACCCTTAAATGATCGCGTGGTAGTAAAGGTTATCGAACCGGCCGAGGAAAAGACCAAAAGTGGTCTTTACGTGCCGGATACTGCCAAGGAAAAGCCTCAGGAGGCCGAAGTTCTGGCCGTAGGCCCCGGTGCCTTGAATGACAAAGGCGAGAGGGTACCTGTGGACGTAGCCGTAGGCGACAAAATCATTTTCTCCAGATATGGCGGTATGGAAATAAAGCTGGATGGCGAGGAGTACCTCATCCTGGCCGAGCGCGATATTTTAGCCAAACTGGTAGAGAATAAGAAAAAGAAGGGGGCAAAATAAATGATTTCCAAAGAGATTAAATTTGGCGAAGAAGCCAGAAGGTCGCTGGAACGCGGCGTAGACACCCTGGCCAATACCGTAAAGGTCACTTTGGGCCCGAAAGGCCGCAATGTAGTATTAGACCGTAAATTCGGTTCTCCCACCATTACCAACGACGGCGTCACCATCGCCCGTGACATAGACTTAGACGATCCGTGGGAAAACCTCGGCTGTCAGTTAGTCAAAGAAGTGGCCATCAAGACCAACGACGTAGCCGGTGACGGCACCACCACCGCCACCGTACTGGCTCAGGCCATGATTAAGGAAGGCCTGAAAAACGTAGCTGCCGGCGCCAACCCGATGATCATGCGCCGGGGCATCGAAAAAGCGGTCACCGCCGCCGTCGATGAAATCCATAACATCAGCCGCATCGTAGAGACCAGGGAAGCTATCGCCCAGGTAGCGGCTATATCCTCCAGCGACCCCGAAATCGGCAAACTGATTGCCGATGCCATGGAAAAAGTAGGGCGCGACGGCGTCATCACCGTTGAGGAATCCCAGAGCATGGGTACCTCGCTGGAAATAGTCGAAGGAATGAGCTTTGACCGCGGCTATCTGTCCGCCTACATGGTGACCAATACCGAAAAAATGGAAGCCGTACTGGACAATCCCTACATCCTCATTACCGACAAAAAAATTGGCACCATCACTGAAGTTCTGCCCATACTGGAAAAAGTAGTGCAGACCGGCAAGCCCATGCTGATCATCGCCGAAGAAGTCGAAGGCGAAGCCCTGGCCACCCTGGTAGTCAACAAGCTGCGCGGAACCTTTACCTGCGTCGCGGTCAAAGCCCCCGCCTTCGGCGAACGCCGCAAAGCCATGCTCGAAGACATAGCCATCCTGACCAATGGTATGGTGGTATCCGAGGAGACCGGCGCCAAGATGGAAAACGTCGGGCTGGAGATGATGGGCCGCGCCAACAAAGTCGTGGTGCGCAAGGATGAATGTATCCTGGTAGACGGCGCGGGCAGCGAGGAAGAAGTAAAATCCCGCATCGCGCTTATCAAAGCCCAGTTTGAGGAAAGCGAATCCGAATACGATAAAGAAAAATTGCAGGAAAGAATGGCCAAGCTGTCCGGCGGCGTAGCCATCATTCAGGTGGGCGCGGCCACCGAGACCGAGCTCAAAGAGAAAAAACACCGCATTGAAGACGCGCTGGCCGCCACCCAGGCCGCCGTGGAGGAAGGCATCGTAGCCGGCGGCGGGGTAGCCCTGGTGAGCGCCTCCAAGGCCGTGGGCAAAGTGAAAGCCGAAGGCGACGAGATGACCGGCGTAAACCTGGTGAAAAAAGCGCTGGAGGAACCGCTGCGCCAGATTGCCAACAACGCCGGCGTAGAAGGCTCGGTAGTGGTCGAGAAAGTCAAGGCTGCTAAGAACGGTGTCGGCTTCAACGCCCTGACCAATGTCTATGAAGACATGATCAAAGCCGGCATCATCGACCCGGCCAAGGTCACCCGTTCCGCCATCCAAAACGCGGCCAGCATTTCCGCCATGGTACTGACCACCGAAGCCGTAGTCTCCGAAAAGCCCAATCCCGATGAGATGAAAGCCATGATGGGCGGCGGCGGCGGAATGCCCGGCGGCATGGGCGGCATGATGTAGTCAAAAAGCTTATCCCGCCACGGGGTGGCCCTAAATCGCCCGTGAGCCCAGTAGAAATCGCGGGCGGGACAATTTTAATCATAACGCTTTTATAGGACGGCATGGCCTTTGGGTCATGCCGTTCCCGTTTTCATACAAAAACAACTGAGCCCGATACCTCTGGGAAAATGGTATCAGGCTCAGGTTACTGGTAAATGGCTGGTATTTTATTTAAGCCGCTTGGCGGTTAATTAAACCAATTTTTTGATCAATAGGGTTACCAGGGGACAGGAAAAATAGGAATCGGTGATTACATGTTCTATTTTCCCGCCGTTGATATATACGGATTTCTCTTGCAGGTTTACCAGCTCGAAGGGTTCGGCTATGCTGGTGACGACAAAAACCCCTATCCCAACCGTGTTTATCGCGACCTCTTCACTGGTCCAAGTATTAGCGCCCGCGAACACGATTTCGCCATTGACCGTTCTGAAACCTATGCTGACAAAATCTGTGGTGGGGTCAAAAGCAGCCGGATTGGTTCTCTTAACATAAGCATTGACCGTAAACATGACTTCATAAGTGCCGGTTTGGTTGAACTGAATCGTGTTATCAGTAGGGTTCAGGACAAATAAGTTCGCGGTATCTACTTCTAATCGCTTGATCGGCAATCTGCCGCCCGTCAGTATTTCTAAGCCATTATCCGGCACCGTAATATTCGGATCATTCAGGGTTACAAAGTATCCTTGCTTAATTACTTCCGGGCCGGGTTCGCCCTGTTCGCCTCGGGAAGGCATTCCGGTGTCTACGCCACCGATGAACCAGTTGCCGTTATTACCGATTTCAGGAGTATCGCCGTCGACTCCGGCATCGCCCCTCGGTCCTCTTTGCCCTATGGGACCCACTGGGCCGGCCGGGCCTTGTGCATGGACACCGGTATCGATGCGACCGATAAACCAGTTTCCGTTGGGGCCAATAAATGGCGTTCTACCGTCTCTGCCCTCTCTACCCTGCGCGGGAACGCGGGTATCGGTTGTTCCGATCCACCAGTTTCCGTTGGGGCCAATATATGGCGTCATTCCGTCCCTGCCATTGTTACCTTGCGCGGGGATTCGGGTATCCATTGTTCCGAGCCACCAATTTCCGTTGGGGCCGATAAATGGCGTCAGCCCGTCGTTACCTCGGGAAGGTTTGCCGGTATCGACGCCATTAATCCACCAATTCCCATTGGGGCCGATATATGGGCAACACCATGCATCGGGTCTATTGCCATAATTTCTGTAATTGTCGATATCTCGCATATATCTCTCTCCTTTCATTAGATAAACCATGTAGGGTCTTTAATATATGTGCGTCACGGTTAAAATGGATATATATTAAAGATGCTTATAAAGCTTTTTTATTATATTAATAGAAGGGATAAAATGTGATTAATGGGTTTAAAGGGGATATGACGCCCGGGCGTTGATATTCTGGATTTTTGCTGGGTCCTGCCGCTTATTATATAAAATATTAGGGCTGCAATCGGGGAATGCAAAAAACGGCCCTTTGAAGGCCGTTTTTACGCGTAAGCGAACCATGTCTGCTATAACTAATGTTTTCTTGCCCCTATATGGTGATTTTAGCCCGTTCCCGCATAAAGGCTATCTCGCGATCGATATCGCCCTGGATTTCGGCAATGCGTTCCGCGGCATCGCTGCCTTTGAGCAGGCGGCTGAAACGGCCCTGGGCCATCAGGTATTCGTTCACCGGCAGGGCCGGTTTTTTGCCGTTGATTATATGGTCGGTGGGGCGGTTAAACGATATTTTGCCCTGTTCCGCCTCCCACAGCAGCCATGCGCCGCAGGCCGCGGCCATGCGGGACATGTTCACCGTGTTTTCCATATCGAACTGCCAGCCCAGATAGCAGGGCGCCAGAATTTCGATATACTTCATGCCGGGAATGCTTTTGGCCTTTACCACCTTGTCGTACAGGTCGCCGGGATAGGCCACGGTGGCGGTCGCCACGTAGGGGATGTTGTGCTCCAGCATCAGCAGCGCCATGTTCTTTTTGGGCTGCCGCTTGCCGCCGGGGGTGGTGGTGGTAAAACTGCCGCGCGGGGTAGCGCCGCTGCGCTGTACTCCGGTGTTGCTGTAAGCTTCGTTGTTGTAGCAAAAATGGATGATGTTTTCATTGCGCTCGGCGGCGGCGGACAGGGCCTGAAACCCGATGTCATAGGTGCCGCCGTCCCCCACCCAATTGAATACGGTGGGAACCTCGCCCTGTAAACGGCCTTTTTCCTTCATAATCTCCAGCGCGTGTACCACGCCGGAGGCGGAGGAACCGGCGGTAGCAAAGCAGATGTTCATGCCCGGCCAGTTGTAGCCCAGCCGGGGGGTCATGCCCATGCTGGCGACGGAGCAGGAGGGGGTGAGCATCATGATGGCGTTTTCACCCAGAGCCTTGCCCACCATGCGCAGGGCCATGGTGGCGGGACAGCCGCCGCAGGCGCCGTTGCCGCTTAAAACCAGTTCCGTATCCGGTAATTTCTTTATGCTGGTAGCCATGTGTTAAGCCCTCCTTCTTTTCTTTTCGCCCATCATGGAAACGATTTCTTCGGCCATAAAGCGGCGGGTAAGGTCGATGCCGCCGATGCCCACTACTCGGTTGCGGATGATAATGTCGCTGCGCAGCCCGAACAGCGCGCTTTTAAGCTCGGAGGCCAGGATGCCGCCGGAATGACCAAAGTTATAATTGCGGTCCAGTACGCAGACCAGCGCGTTTTTAGGCAGGGCCTTGACGATGTCGTCGGTGGGGAAGGGCAGATAGAGGCGGATGCGCAGCAGTCCGGCCTTTATGCCCTTGGCCCGCAGTATATCGACGGAGAGCCGGAGTTCGGCGGCCATGCTGTTGACCGCTACCACTACTACTTCCGCGTCCTCCAGCAGGTAGGTGTCGATGGTGTCGCCGTCCCACATACCGGTGGCTTTCTTGTATTCCTTGGCCGCTTTCTTGACCAGCGGGAACGCGCTCATGATATCCTCGGACAGCATCTGCCGGAAGGGAGCGTATTCGGCGGCGTTGGTCACGTTGGCAAACGATGAGGGATGAGCGGGGTCCAGCCGCCACTCCGGTTCGTGCGGGGGCAGAAAGATGTCGATTCTATCCTGCGGGGGCAGGGTCAGGGGCATCAGGCAGTGGGAGATGGCGAAGCCGTCAAAGTTCACCATCACCGGGATGTTTATTTGTTCCGCCACGCGATAGGCTTGCAGGATAGTGTTGAACACCTCCTGGTTGGATGAGCAGTGATACTGTATCCAGCCGGTGTCGCGCTGGGAGAAGGAGTCCTGATGGTCGGCCCACAGGGTCCAGGGAGCAAAAATGCCGCGGTTGACGTTGCACATCACGATGGGCAGGCGTCCCCCGGCCGCCATGTGCAGGACTTCGTGCATATAGAGCAGGCCGTTGGAGGAAGTGGCGGTAAAGACGCGCGCTCCGGCGGCGGATGCCGCTACTGCGGCGGCCATGGCGCTGTGTTCGCCCTCTACCGGGATGAAACGGGCGTCCAGCTCGCCGCTTTCGATCATTTGGGCTACCGCTTCCATAATGCTGGTCTGGGGAGTGATGGGATAACCGGGAACCACGTCCACCCGGGCGCTTTTCACGGCCAGCGCGGCGGCGTGGGCGCCGGTATCCATGATGACTTTTGCTTTGGCTGCTTTCATGATGCTACTCCTCCTTTTCCATGCGGATGGCTCCGGTGGGGCATTCGGCAGCGCATACTCCGCAGCCTTTACAGTAGCCGTAGTCGATTTCGATCTCGAGGCGGTCGATAACTGCTTCCGGGCAATAGGCCCAGCATATCTGGCATTTGGTGCATATCTGCCGGTCGATTTCCGGTCGGCGCACCCGCCAGGAACCGGTGTTGCCCCCCGCGCCCTTCATGGGCCAGGAAATAGGACGGTAGGCTTTGGTAACTGATTTCATATAAATCCATTCCTTTCCAGACAAATCAGGAGCTTGGTTATTAATTGACGCTATAAAACTAGCTTATCTTTTTTACGTTCTCATAGGCCCGGTTGGCCGCGCTGAGATTGCTTTCGCCGCGCTTGCCGGGCCATTTATTGGTGATGGTCTGTTCCATGATATGCTGCGGGATATCCAGCACCCGGCATACGGCGCCGAACAGAGGTATGTTGATAAAGGGTCCGTCGGCCGAGAATAGGCCCGCTTCCCGGGCGATCGCGTCGGCATCGATCTGCCAGGTGGGATGGGCGGGAACGCTTACCGCGTAGGGGGCGTTTACAATCACGGCGCCGTCCTTGAGAATGCCTTCGCTAACGGCGTCGTCCATCAGCTTTTCGCTCATCACTACCACGTAGCCCGGCAGCTCACACTGACTGTGGGCGTGAATGGTAGTGGGTGACATGCGCACGGCGGCGCGCACCGGAGCGCCGCGGCGTTCCACGCCGAAAAAGGGCAGAGCCTGTCCCTGCTGCCCGTTTTCCAGCGCCGCCTGCGCCAGCAAATGGGCCAGAGTAACAGAGCCCTGCCCGCCAAAGCCATTGATTCTGAGTTCTAACATTGTCCTGTCCTCCTATTCTTCCGTGGGCTGCTGTGAGTTGCCACATAATAGTATCGCAAGCATAGTAAAGCCATGCTATCCTGCCATGCTTCACTGCCCTAAAAATTATCTAATTAATATACAGGATATCACGCAAAAAAACAATATGTTTTATATAAAAACCTAAAATTTAAGCCTGCCAAGGATTGGGCCATTAAGATGGGGGTATAAAGCGCGGGGCGCGGTTTATGCTAATGATATGGTGTTATAGTGAAGGAGGTTTGGGCCATGAGCGAAAGGCGGGCATTTTGCGTTATGCTGGGGTTTATGCTGGCGCTGGCGCTGCTGCTGGGGCATTATGCTTACCGGCAGTTGATCTGCGGGCCGCAGCTGGCCGCGGCGGCGCGGGAGGCGCAGTACCGGGCGGTGGATTGCCGGGAGGAAGCGCGGGGCGAAATATACGACCGCCACGGATTTCTCTTTACCTCCCGTGAGACGGTGACCGCCGACGGCGATGCCGCGCCGGTGATAAGGCGCTATGGCCGCGATGGCCTGGCCGCCCACGTTTTGGGTTATCTGGAAGGGGAGGCGGGCAGCCGCTCGGGAGCTGCCGGGATCGAAGCGGAATATGATGAGCTGCTGCGGGACGGCGGGGGCGCGGTGACGGTATATGTGGCGGTGGACGCCCGGGGCGAGCGCATGGCGGCGGTGGGCTATCAGGTGCGCGAAGAAGCGCAAAAGCGGGACGCGGTGGTGCTGACGCTGGAACGCCGCCTGCAAAAGCGGGTGGAATCAGCCCTGGATCACCATTTGCTTACCGGGGCGGCGGTGGTGATGGATGTGCAGCAGCGGGAGGTATGGGCCATGGCCAGCCGCCCGTCCTTTGACCAATGCGAAGCGGCGCAAAGGTATCCGGAGCGGTATGTGTTGGGTTTGCACCCCGAGGCGGAGTTTAAGCCGCCGGTGGAGGCGTCGGCCCTGCTCGATCGCGCCCGGCAGGCGTATCCGGTAGCGGGTACCGAGCTTAGCCCCTTAGAGGCCTGTAACCTGACCGCGTCCCTGGTCAGCGGCAGGTGGCGGGAACCGCAGCTGGTGAGCTATACCGTGGACAGCGCGGGAGAGGCGCGCTATGCCATGCCGGAAGTATGGCGGGATGTGACCGGCGTGGTGGGCCCGGCGGCGGCGGCCGCACTCACCGCGCCGGCGGAAGCGAGCGGCGATATGGCCCTGTGGGGCATGACCGAAAAGGCGGACGGGGAGCCGCTGCATTGGGCGCTGGCGTTAGTTCCCGCCGCGCAGCCGCGCTGGGCGGTAGCGGTACTGGTGGAGGATGCCGCCGATGGAGAGGAACGGGCGGCGGGCGCGGCGCGAGAGATTGCCGCGGCGCTGAGTGGGACCGGCCGGTGACCGCGCCGGGTGCTGCATGTTGATGACGCCCGTTGGTTTTTGAGTTATAATATTTGTATTATTAATTCAAAGTTGACACCGGCGCGCTGACGGAAGGGTGGGTTTTGATGGGCGACGAAAAAATAGGCGGGCTCTTTGCGGAGGATTATCTGTTTGAAGGAGTAGCTGAAAACAGCAAAGGCTGGGCGTTGGGCGATCAGTTTATGCCGGGTACGCCGCTGCCGGGTCCCACTCCGGCGCCGTTATACAAAAGCTTCGTGCCCGGCGTCAAAAAAGAGGAGGCTTATCTGGACATCGAGAGCATGGAGCAACTGCGCGGCCTCAATCTCGAATGCCGCCGCTGTCCCTTGCGGGAGGGGTGTATCCAGGTAGTGTTCGGGCGGGGCAACCCACAGGCCGATGTGATGCTGATCGGCGAAGGGCCGGGAGGCGATGAGGATGAACAGGGCCAGCCCTTTGTGGGCCGCGCCGGGCAGCTTTTGGACAAGATCCTGGCCGCCTCCGAGCTGCCGCAGGAAGAGGTATACATAGCCAACATGGTCAAATGCCGTCCCCCCAATAACCGCCTGCCCAATCCCAATGAGATCAAGGCCTGCCGCGGCTGGCTCGAGGCCCAGATTCGTCTGGTCGCGCCGAAGATCATCATTTGTCTGGGCAATGCCGCCAGCCAGAGCATAATCGATTCCAAGCTGGGCATCGGCAAGTTAAGGGGGCGCTGGTATGAGCGGTCGGGCATAAAGATTATGGCTACTTATCATCCGGCGGCGCTGCTGCGCACCGAGAGCTATAAACGGCCGACTTGGGAGGATTTTAAGATAATTCGCGATGAATACAAGAGATTGCGGGCTTCAAATTAACTCTCCCCAGGATATGGAGAGATTGGGCGCTGCGCTGGCTTCCGTGCTGGAGGCCGGCGATTTGCTGCTTTTGCGCGGATGCCTGGGAGCGGGCAAGACTACCCTGGTGCGCGGATTTGCCCGGGCCGCCGGATATGCGGGCAAGGTGACCAGCCCCACCTTTACTTTGATGAATATTTATCCCGGTGACCCGCCGCTGTACCATATGGATTTTTACCGGTTGGAAAGCGGCGGCGATGTTGAGGAGCTGGGCTTAAACGACTACATAGGGCATGGCGGCATCGCGTTGGTGGAATGGCCGGAGCTGGCCGACGGTCAGCTGCCTGCGGAAAAAATGGTGGTCGATATCGCTCTGGCCGACGGCGACTACGAGCGGGAACGCCTGGTGGCCGTGAGCGCGCGGGGTAAGGATTACGAGCTGAAACGGGAAAGGTTGATGCAAATTGTTGCTGCTGGCGATTGACAGCGCCACCCCCATAGCGGGGGCGGCCCTGCAACAGGACGGGGTTTTGCTGGGCGCGGCCACCATGGACAGCGGCCAGCGCCACTCGGCGCAGCTGATGCCGCTGGTGGACGGGGTGTTAAGCGAGGGGGGGCGTCACGGCTCACAGCTTGACGCGGTAGCGGTCAGCGTGGGCCCCGGTTCCTTTACCGGCCTGCGGGTGGGCATGGCCACCGCCAAGGGCCTGTGCATGGCGTTTGGCATCCCTTTGATCGGGGTGTCCACCCTGCAAATGCTGGCGCACAATTTGAGCGGGAGCCCCGAGCTGGTGTGCCCGGTGATATATGCCCGCAAGCAGGAGATATATGCCGCCTTTTACGATTGCAGCGGCGGGATGCCGCGCCCTTTAAGCGCTGAAATGGCTATTCCTCCGGCCGAGTGGCCCCCGCTGGCGCAAAAAATACTGGCCGCGCACCGCTGCGATTCAATCATCATGCCCGGCGACGGCTACGAATCGGTGATGGAGCAGGGGTTTGGGCCTGAAGGGGATGCCCCGGCCCCGGGGAGGGGAGCTGCGGATTATATGGCGCTGCCGGTAGTGCGCCCCGCGGCGGAGCTGTGCCGGCCCCGTCCGGCTGCGCTGGCGGAGCTGGCCTATAACAAAGCCCTGGCCGGTGATTATCTGGATTACCGGGTGGCCCGTCCCGTATATCTGCGGTTATCGGAGGCGGAGTATCAGTTGGGTAAAGGAGAGGTATGATATGCTCATCCGCAGAATGACCGAAAACGATCTCGACGACGTAATGGACATTGAAAAAGAGTGCTTTACCCTGCCGTGGTCCCGCGCCTCCTATGAAGGAGAGTTAAGCAATAAATTTTCCACCTACCTGGTGATAGATATCGACGGCGAGATCGCCGCCTACGGCGGAGTGTGGACGGTGTTTGAGGAAGGGCGGATTACCAATGTTGCCGTGGCTCCGCGGTTTCGGGGGCAGCATCTGGGGGAGGCCCTGATGTTGGCGCTGGAGGAGGAGGTGCGCCGCCGCAAGGGTACGCTGCTGCTGCTGGAGGTGCGCGCATCCAACGCGGCGGCCATCAGCCTGTACAACAAGCTGGGGTTCATCCAGACCGGGGTGCGCGCCAAATACTATATCGACAACAACGAGGACGCGCTGTCGATGACCAAGCTGCTGGTGGGTTCGGGCAAGCCGCACCTCTTTTAAGCGCTTGTGCCCCGCATAGGGGTACCTGTGCCGGGCGGTGGGGGATAGTCATTTGCCGAGTGCCGGGGACGGGCTTGGGCGGAGGCATTTATTAAATGTTACATTACGGAAAGGAAACGGTGGGGCATGGGGGAAGGCATAATTTTAGGGATAGAGAGTTCCTGTGACGAGACCGCCGCAGCTATTGTGGCCGGAGGGCGGGAGATATTATCCAGCGTCATTCATTCCCAAATCGATATCCATCGGCTTTTCGGCGGCGTGGTGCCCGAGGTGGCCTCGCGCAAGCATATCCAAAATATCGTGCCGGTGTTGGAACAGGCCTTGGTTGAGGCCAATGTGAGCTATCGCGATATCGACGCGGTGGCGGTCACCAATCGCCCCGGCCTCATCGGGGCGCTGCTGGTGGGGCTGTCCTTTGCCAAAGCCTTCGCTTATGGGCTCAATAAGCCGCTTATCGGGGTCAATCACCTGCGCGGCCATATCTATGCCAATTTCTTGACTTATCCCGATATCGAGTTTCCTGCGGTGTGTCTGGTGGTATCCGGCGGCCACACCAGCCTGCTGTATATGCGAAGCCTGATGCATACCGAGCTTATCGGCCAGACCGAGGATGACGCCGCGGGCGAAGCCTTTGACAAAGTGGCCCGCTTCATGGGCCTGGGCTATCCCGGCGGGCCGCGGCTTCAAAAGGCGGCGGAGCAGGGCCGGCCCGGATGCTGTCACCTGCCCCGGGTGTATCTGGACCGCCCTCATTTTGATTTTAGCTTCAGCGGGCTCAAGACCGCCACCATGAATCAGTGGAATAAAATGCAGCGCGCGGGCGAGGGCTCGGTCAACGATCTGGCTGCGGAATTTCAAGCTGCGGTGGCGGAAATCCTGGTGGAAAAAACCATGCGCGCCGCGGCTCATTACGACGTGCCCAGCGTCCTGATGGCCGGCGGAGTGGCCGCCAATGCCGCCCTGCGCGAGCGCCTGGAGCGGCGCTGCGGCGAAGACGGGCGGAGGAGCTATTACCCGCCGTTATCGCTGTGTACCGACAACGCGGCCATGATCGCCGGGCTGGCCTGGCACGATTTTGCTGCGGGAAGATTCGACGGATTAGAACTTAATGCGAAAGCTTTTCTGAGCTGAAATGAGTTTATTCGCGCGCCGAATATTCATAAGCTTGTCTGTGGATAATGTGGATAAGTCTGTTGACAACTGATAATACGGCGTTTTTGGCCTGTGACCTAAAAATCCCGAAAAATGGCACCCTAAAGCATGAAAAAGCACTAAATTGGCGGTTTTCTTCGTGTGGATATTTTTCGGCATAACGGAAAGGAAACTGATGTGGAAAAAAGTGGAGATTTAGAAATCCGGGCCCAAACCAGGTTGCAGATGCGGCAGCGGAGGAAGCAAATCTCGCCCCAGAGCAGGCGCGAGGCGGGGGAGAGGGTGAATCAGCGCCTGTGGCAGCTATGGCCGGTGCGGGAAGCGGAGCGGCTGATGGCTTTTGCGCCGCTGGCGGAGGAGTTGGACATGGAACCCTTTATCGCCGCCTGGCTGGCTTCCGGGCGGCAGCTATATCTGCCCCGCGTAGGCGCAGGGAATGAACTGCAAGCGGTCAGCTTCACCGGCTGGCAACACTGCGCACCCGGCAGATTCGGAGTACGCGAGCCGTTGGGCGAGGCCGCCGACCCGTCTGAGCTACAGGTTATCCTGGTTCCGGGGCTGGCTTTCGACGCCCAGGGCTACCGCCTGGGTTATGGCCGCGCCTACTATGACCGCTTCCTGTCCCGCCTGCCGCAAAGTGTTTTTAAATGCGGGGTGGGCTACGAATTTCAGGTCATACCGCACACCTGGCCCCAGCCCCACGATATACCCCTGGACTGGCTCCTGACCGAACAGTCCGAAGTGGCAGTCAATATGGACTTTTTTTGACCCTTCCCGGTAAGGGGGGATAAAAACGGACGCCGCCTTATATGTATTATGTTCCGCCTCGGACACACTTGCCCACCTCCCCCAGCCGCTGCGGAAAAGCATTCCTGCGGGCTTTTGCGCACCAACCCCGTCTCCTTAGTAAAAATATTTTTGTTTCGAGACTGTCCCAAAAAGACAGGGTCGTTTTTGCCTATATGATAACGTTT
>JAUNBV010000156.1 GCA_030526885.1 Syntrophomonadaceae bacterium | reverse complement strand
TTCTGGCCCGCGAGGAAGCTTAGGCGGCTGGGAACTGCGGGAGAGGGCCGGAAGGCTTTTCCCTTCGCTGTTAAAATGTGAGCATCTTAAAAAATCTGTACGGAGGTATGGTTATGAAGAAGCAACGCATTATGGAGGTTTATCCCCGCGTGTATCAGGTGGGGGGCAACGGTTTAAGCCACGGCGACGATTGCTGCATCTATCTGGTGGACGGCGGCAGCTCCGCGGCTATCATTGACTGTGGCGCCGGGACCAGCACCAACCGCATCACCGACAACATTCAGGCCGCCGGTTTCGATATCGGCGCCATCGACACCATTATCGTCACCCACGGCCACATCGACCATATCGGTGGGCTTTACTTCTTGCAGCACGCCCTGCGCTCCCGCACTTACGCTCACGAGCTGGAATTGCCGGCGGTAAAGGATGGCCGCCCCGAACTCACCGCAGCCGGCTGGTACGGCGTCACCTACCGACCGGGCGAAGTCCATGAGGTACTGTCCGGCGCGGCGGGAACCATCACCGTAGGCGAGGTTAAGCTGCACTGGCTGCACACCCCGGGCCACACCCCGGGCGGCATTTCCCTATATGCGGACATTGAAGGCGCGCGCATCCTGTTCGGCCAGGACATCCACGGCCCCTTCGACACTTCTTGGGGCTCCGACATGGATCACTGGCGCGCCTCCATGATGAGGCTGCTGGATTTGAACGCCGACATCCTGTGCGAAGGCCACTTCGGCGTCATCGCCCCCGGCCAGGAGGTAAAGGACTATATCGAAGGGTATTTGCGAAATTATAAGTAGGACAAAATACGCGCGCCCGGGTTTGCCTTAAAAAGCGGCGCGCGTTTTATGCAAGCTTCAGTCGCCGATGATATCGACGGAGCCGTCTTCATTTTGACGCCAGCGGGTGTCCGCCTCCAAGATGTAGATACGGTGGTTTTTGGTGTCAATGGCTACGTCGCGATTGATGATGGTGGCCACTTCGTTCTCGTCGATCATGGTGCGGATCTCCACCCCGTTGTCATACACCTCCAGATGCATCTTGCGCCCGTTGCCGCGATCCACCGTGTCCTCCACAAAGCGGTTGTACGGCTTTATAAACACGTACTTATACCCGCCCTCCGCAAATTCCATTTCCTGCCGGTTTAGGGTGACTTTCATGCTCTGGCTCCTTCTTTGATTATTATATTCCGACCAACCGCTGCTCCTTAGCCTTGCCGCTCAAATCCGCAGTGAGCGGAGGAAAAAGCATTCCCGAAGGGCGTATAGGAGGGCGCTAATTTTCCTTGACATATGAAATATGAAAATTTAGTGCCCGACTCGCGTAGCCCGTGGGATTGCTTTTCCGTAGCGGTGGGGGTAGTGTATCCCCCCGCTGCTGGAATGGCATTCCCTGCGCTTACTGCTAATGAAAGCCACAATAGCGGAGGAAATAATAAACGCTTTCATTGGTTGTATTGCAGCTTTCGGGCCCTAGCCGCGGCTGCCGGGCTTGATGGCGGGGGCGGCGCCGGCCTTACACAAGGGGCAGTCGGCGGCTTCCCAGGATTGTATGCTTAAGGTCAGAGCGGCGGCTTTTTTCACGCCGAAATCTATTTGTCCGCCGCTACGGTCTACCAAAATGCCTACCCCTGCCACTACGCCTCCCAGCTCATTTATCAGTTCGATGACTTCCTTTACCGAACCGCCGGTGGTGATAACGTCCTCCACCACCAGCACGCGCGTGCCGGGGGTCAGCTCGAAGCCGCGCCGCAGCTTCATTTTGCCGTCCTCGCGCTCAGCGAACATGTTGGTCACCTTTAGCTGGCGCGCCACTTCATAGGCGGTGATGATGCCGCCCATGGCCGGCCCCATCACCACTTCCACGCCGTCACCGGCAAACGCCGCCGCCAGGTCACGGGCCAGTTCCTCATTGAGTTCAGGATACTGCTGCACCCGCGCGCATTGCATGTACTGATTGCTGTGTCGGCCGGAGGTGAGCTTGAAATGGCCTTCCATCAGGGCTTTAGATTGAGTGAAGATGGTCAGTGCGCGTTCGTGTTCCATTATTTTGCCTCCAATTCGCTGATTATTCTCGCCGCCGCCGCCACCGGATCGTCCGCCGCGGTGATGGGGCGGCCGATGACCATATAGTCGGCGCCCATCCTCACCGCCTGCGCGGGGGGGGTGATGCGCTTCTGGTCGTTGGCCGCCGACCAGGCGGGGCGGATGCCGGGAGTGACGGTCAAAAAGTCCGGGCCGCAGTGCTGCTTTATATGATGCGCTTCATGCGGGGAACATACTACGCCGGACAATCCCGATTTCTTTGCCATCACCGCCCAGCGCAGCGCCAGCTCCGACACCGAATGGCCGGTCACCATCATCTCCTGTTCCAGCTGTGCCTGCGAAATGCTGGTCAGTACGGTGACGGCCAGGACTATCGGGCGGGCAAGGCCCAGACGGGCGGCCTCATCGGCGGCGGCATCCGCCGCAGCTTTCATCATTTCGCGTCCCCCGGCGGCATGAAGATTGAACATCTTCGCGCCCAGCCGGGTCATCACCTTCGACGCGGCTCCCACCGTGTTAGGGATATCATGAAATTTCAGGTCCACAAATACTTCGCCGCCCCGCGCCTGAATGTCGCGTACAATTTGCGGCCCTGCGCTGTTGAAAAGCTGCATGCCTATTTTGAACGCCCCCACATAAGGGCTCAACTGCCGCGCCAAATCCAGCGCCCGCTCCGGTTCGTCCACATCCAGCGCCAATATTATACGTTCTTTTGCCTCCACCGCTGTGCCTCCTTTATTCCGTTGGCCTGACTGATAGCCGTTTTATTCCTGCCCGCTCTTGGTTTCGGCGCTGACCCCTAACCACTAGACTTCAGCGCCGCGCCGCGGATTTCCTCCAGGCTGCGCACGCCGTTTTGCTCCATCCACTCAGCCAGGCCGTCAATTATGCTTACCGCGGCCAGCGGGTCGATAAAATTGGCGGTGCCTACGGATACCGCGTTGGCTCCGGCCATGATAAACTCCAGCGCGTCACCAACCTCCATGATGCCGCCGCCGCCCAGGATGGGGATAGCGGCGAATTCCCGGCGCACCTGCCAGATCATGCGCAAGGCCACCGGCTTGATGGCGGGGCCGGACAGGCCGCCGAATATATTGGCCAGCACCGGCCGGCGGCGTTCGATGTCGATGGCCATGCCCATCAGGGTGTTTATCATGGAAAGCCCGTCGGCGCCTCCTTCGATGGCGGCGGCGGCGATGGCCACGATATCGGTGACATTGGGCGAAAGTTTAGGCCATACCGGCAGGCGGCTCTCCCGCTTCACCGCGGCTACCACCTGCCGCACCATGGCGGGGTCGGTGCCGAACTGCAGGCCGCCCTGCTGCACATTGGGACAGGAGATATTGATCTCGATGGCGGCAATGCCCGCGTGGCCTT
>JAUNBV010000016.1 GCA_030526885.1 Syntrophomonadaceae bacterium | reverse complement strand
GTCTGGGCCTGTCGGTGGTATCATCCCTATCGGTGACCGAAAAAGTGCAAACCGGCCAGCTCTGCGCCCTGCCGCTCCGGGATTTGCCGATGACCCGCACCTTTTTCTTCGTCTATCCTGCCAAACGCACCCTATCCCCGCTGGCGGGACGTTTCCGCGATATGGTGCTGGAAACGGTACCGTGATGCGGTATCAATACTCGGCAACGCCGGCTACAAAACGGCTATGTTTCTGCGCAAAAGCCTTGACCGCGCATATATTATTAAGAATAGCCCGCTTTTTCCGCCCGGCGCCGGAGCGGGAGATGATAATCGATAAGGGAGGGGGAAGAGTGGATAAAGGAGACATGAGAGTATGCAAAGGAGAGTGGTTCGTGGAGAGTGGAGGTAGTAGAGGGGGCATTCACTTAACAAATAACACCGGGCGCTTAATAAGAAAAGATCGTTCGTCACACAATCAACGACCACTCACCACACGAAATAAGACTGTCCTCCGCGCTGATAAGCCAGTATTTACCGCCTAAACGGCCTGACCTCAAAAAACGCTTAGTAATGATCGCTCGCCACTTAACAAAAAATGGATTTGTATCGGAAAGCTCCGCGGGGGCAAGGGGTTACAAGCCTTTGAGAGCCATGAATGAACTTGACTTAACCACTCATAAAAAGAGGGGGCATACCACGGAAAAATCCGGCCGGGTTTTTCCCGCGTGGTGCCCACTCTTTTTTATGGCTTGCTTATGAGGCGGCATGGCCCTGTTCTACCCGCACGGGAGGGCCACAGCCGGCTGCCGCTTTTCACTTATTTACCGGGCAAGTCTTTATTTTATCACTCACCGCCTTAGCAGCCGCCGGGTGCAGCCACCGTTCACGGGTACGGTTTACGTCGGATAACAATCTTCCAGCACTGCGTTGAGCACCTCATCGGGGATGGGGTACAGGATGCCGGAGGGGTCGAAGCGGACGGCGAAAAACATATTGGTGCGGCCCTCGGCGTCCAGCGCGTAATCGTAGCGGGCTTTGACGCCGCAGCTGTCCATCAGCTGCAGGATGGCATCGCTGACGGCTTCGCGGGCTTCCTGCGCGCTCATCTTGCCGGCGTGGATACCAAACGCCCCCGCCAGGTCGATGGCGCGCCGGTCAAAGTGCCACCCGCCGCGACGGATCATGTGGGGCATGGCTACCGCGCAGGCCTGGCCATGGGGTATGCGCAGCTGGCCGCCGGCGGCATGGGCTACGTTATGAATGGGATAGAACAGGCCGGACATGGCGAAGCTCATGATGGCGATATTGCTGGCAATCAGCATATTGGTGCGAGCTTCCAGGTTTTTGCCGTCCTGCACCGCGATGGGCAGGTACTTGCAAATCAGGCGGATGGCCTGCAGGGACAGGGCGTCGATCATGGGATTGGCGCCCGGCGAGGCCAGCCCTTCCACCGCGTGGGTGAGGGCGTCAAAGCCGGTATAAGCAGTCATTGCAGGCGGCAGGCCCACGGTCAGGTCGGGATCCAGTATGGCAATATCCGCGGGGATAAAGGGGTGAAGAAAGTCGCCCTTCACCTGCGCCTCTTCGTTATATATCACCGCGATAGGCGAGACCTCGGAGCCGGTGCCGGCGGTGGTGGGGATGGAAACATTGGGTATGCCCAGGGGTTGTCCCAGCGGACGGATGTAGGGGCCGATGTTAGCGGGCATCAGCTGTTTGATATCCACTTCCCCCATGCCCAGCAGGGCTTTCACCCCTTTGACCGTATCGAGCACGCTGCCGCCGCCTACGCCCAGCAGGCCGTCCACCGCGTTGACGCGGCACCAGGCGGCGCAATCGTTTATCACCCGCATGGCGGCGTCCTGTTCCACCCGGTCATAAATGCCCACTATCTTAGGCGCGCCCTGCGCCGCGAATATATCGGTGATCTGCTCGATGATGCCCGCTTCGCACAGCCCTTTATCCGTTATCAACCCTACGCGCTTGGCGCCCATTTCCATAAAGCGCTGCGGCACCAGCGTGCGGCTGCCGGAGCCCACCTCAACCAAGGTATGAAAATCCCAGGCAAAGTATTTGGGTATGCTTCCCATGGTTACATTCCTCCCTTCTGCTGGTTCAGTCCCAACAGCTCAAATAGAAGCTTATCCGGGTTAGGGTCCAAGTCCTGACAGATGTGCTTGACCTCACTGTAGGCCATCAGGGCATGATAGCAGTTCTCACGGCCGTAGCCGCTTTCTTTATAGCCGCCGAAAGGCGCGTCCGGGCGCAGGATATGCCAGGTGTTGATCCATACCGAGCCGGTGCGCATACGCCCGGCCAAGCGCTGGGCCCGGGCCACGTCGGTGCTGGCGATGCCGCCGCCCAGCCCGTAGGGGCTGTCATTGGCGATGGCCAGGGCTTCTTCCACGTCGTCATAGGGGATGACGCATTGTACCGGGCCAAAGATTTCTTCCCGCACCTGGGTCATCTGATTGTTACAGTTGATAAAAATGGTAGGCTCGAAGAAATAGCCTTTTTCCAATTCTCCGGCGGTCAGGCGCCGGCCGCCGTAGGCCAGCTGTGCGCCTTCGGCCTTGCCGATTGCCACATAACGCTCAATGGTCTGCAATTGATCCGCGGAAGCGATGGGGCCCAGGTCGGTGGTCATCTGCATTTGGTCGCCGATGGTCAGGGTCTTTATTTTGGCGATCATGCGCTCCACGATCTCGTCTTGCATCTTTCGCGGCACCAGCAGGCGGGTGCCGGATTCGCACACCTGCCCGGAATGGAACAGGAAGGCGAATAAAATCATGTTGACCGCCACGTCCACATCGGCGTCGTCCAGCACGATGAGCGGGGATTTGCCGCCCAGTTCCAGCGTTACGCGCTTGACGCCGTCCGCGGCCAGATGCGCGATGTGTTTGCCCACCTCCGTAGAGCCGGTAAAGCCGATTTTATCAACCTCGGGATGGGATGCCATATAGTTGCCGATGGAACTGCCGGGGCCGGTGACTACGTTGAACACGCCATCCGGCACTCCGGCGTCATGCAGGATGCGCGCCAGCTCCAGGGTAGAAAAGGGGGTGATGCTGGCCGGTTTGACCACGATGGAATTGCCCATCGCCAAAGCCGGTCCGATCTTGTACGCAGCTAAAATTAAGGGAAAGTTCCAGGGGGTGATGCCCAAGCATACCCCGATGGGTTCACGCCGCCAATAGCTGTGCATGGGGGCCAGCCAGGGGGGACAAATGGTGTGTTCGACTGCGGGCAGCGCCTGCGCCGCCAAAGCGCCGGCCAAAGCCAGCGACCCCGCCGCGCTGGCGGCGTCCAAAATCGAGGTGCGGCGAATGGTGCCGCCCGAGGGCAGCGACTCCAGATAGCCCATGTGCTCGCGGCCGGCCGCGATGAGCATGGCTGCGTTGAACAGGATATCCGCCCGTTCCTCTACGCTCTTGCCGGACCACACGCCGGATGCAAAGCTTTTGCGCGCTGATTCCATCGCCCGGTCCACATCCCCGGTAGTGGCCCGGGGCACCGTGCCTACGAGTTCACGGTTGGCGGGATTGAATATCTCCATCCGTTCGCCCGATTCGCCCGGCGTCCATTGGCCGTCAATAAAGTGCTGATATTCCAATATTTGTGCCATGGCCTCAAAACCTCCTTCGCCGAATTTTTTCTGTCCTCAATTATCATTATAAGGCCAAAAAGGGACAAACACAATTGCTGTTATTCCTCGTTCCGGCTCACGACTTACCCGTTTTGACCCCTTAAACGAATAATATCTTATCGGGTTTAAGGACAAACTAAAGGGGCGGATGAATAATGCTTTAAGGATGTGATCGGTATCGATTCGTGGAGAGGTTTTGCCCCCGGACGCTGGCAGCACGATATTGACGTGCGCGACTTCATTCAAAAGAATTATGTCCCTTACACCGGGGATAGCAATTTTTTGACGCCTTTAAGCGAAAATAATCAGGCGCTGTGGCTGCAGTGTAGCGCTTTGCGCGAGGCGGAGCGCCTTAACGGCGGGGTGCTGAAAATAGATACGTCGCGGCCCGCGGCCATCGATAGCCATCCTCCGGCGTATATCGACCGGGAGCGGGAGCTGATCGTGGGCTTACAGACCGACGAGCCGCTGAAACGGGCGGTCAATCTGTACGGCGGCCTGCGCAATGCCCGCCAAGCCTGCGAAGCTTACGGCTGTCAGCTGGACGCGGACCTGGACGAATTTTTCCGCCGTCACCGCCGCACTCATAATGACGGAGTTTTCGCCGTTTACACCGATGAAATGCGCCAGGCGCGCCGCGCCGGCATCATCACCGGATTGCCCGACGCTTACGGCCGGGGACGCATTATCGGCGATTACCGGCGGGTGGCGTTATATGGCACCGACCGCCTTATCCGGCAAAAGGAGCGGGAGCGCGAGACCATGCCCCGCGCCATGAGCCCTGAACGCCTGCGGCACCGCGAGGAATTATATGACTGCATAACGGCGCTCACCCAATTGCAACAGTTGGGGGAAAGCTATGGCTGTGACCTGAGCCGCCCGGCGGCGACGGCGCATGAGGCGGTGCAGTGGCTGTATATGGCTTATCTGGCGGCGGTGCGCCAGCAAAACGGTGCGGCCATGAGCTTAGGGCGCAATTCCGCGTTTCTGGATATTTATATCGAACGGGATATGGCCGAAGGGCGGTTGGATGAGGCCGGGGCGCAGGAATTGATCGACCAGCTGGTGATGAAGCTGCGGCTGGTGCGGCAACTGCGCACGCCGGAGTATAATGAGCTTTTCGCCGGCGACCCCAACTGGATTACCGAATCCCTCGGCGGCACCGGCATCGACGGGCGCACGCTGGTCACCCGCACCACATTTCGCCTGCTGCACAGCCTGGAAAACCTGGGCGCCGCTCCGGAGCCCAACCTGACCATTTTGTGGTCACGTCATTTGCCGCCCGCGTTTATGGACTACTGCGCCCGGCTGTCCATCCGCACCTGTGCGCTGCAATACGAAAACGACGACTTGATGCGGGAATATTATGGCGACGATTATGCCATCGCCTGCTGTGTATCGCCCATGCGGTTGGGCAGGGAAATGCAATTCTTTGGCGCGCGCTGCAATCTGGCCAAGCTGCTGTTGTATGCCATCAACGGTGGCCGAGACGAGCTTTCCGGCCAGCAAATCGGGCCGGAAATGACGGTTTATCCGGGGCACACGCTGGATTATGACGAAGTCATGCGCCGCTTTGCGCTGCAGTTGGACTGGCTGGCCGACCTCTACCTGAACACCATGAATTTAATTCACTATATGCATGACCGCTATTCCTACGAAAGCCTGCAGATGGCCCTGCACGATCCGGAACCTTATCGCTGGATGGCCTTTGGCATCGCCGGCTTATCCGTGCTGCTCGATTCATTGAGCGCCATCCGCTATGCCCGGGTGTCCGCTATCCGCGATGAACGCGGACTGGTGACCGGCTATCATACCGAGGGCGATTTCCCCACCTTCGGCAATGACGACGACCGCGTCGATCTGCTGGCCGGGGAGGTATTGAGCATGTTTCTGGAACGGCTGCGCCAGCACCCCGCTTACCGCCATGCCCAGCCCAGCCTGTCGGTGCTGACCATCAGCTCCAATGTGGTGTACGGAAAAAAGACCGGCAGTACCCCCGACGGGCGCGAAAAGGGCACGCCCCTGGCCCCCGGCGCCAATCCCCTGCACGGGCGGGAGCGGCACGGAGCGATGGCCGCCATGAACAGCGTATCTAAAATTCCTTACCGCTATGCCCGCGACGGTATTTCCTATACTTTTTCCATCGTGCCTTCCGCGCTGGGCCACACCGAGGAGGAGCAGGTAAAGAATCTGACCGCCCTGCTGCACGGCTATTTCGCGCAGGAGGGGCAGCATATAAATGTCAACGTGGTGCATCTGGAAACATTGAAGGAAGCCATGGAACACCCGGAAAAATACCCCGACCTTACTATCCGTATCTCCGGGTATGCCGTGCATTTCACCCGGCTGTCGCGCGAGCATCAGGAGGAAATAATCATGCGTACCTTTTATCAGAGCCGATGAACGCGCCCGTAGGACGCATCCATAGCATAGACAGCTTCAGCGCGCTGGACGGCCCCGGCCTGCGCAGCGTGGTATTTTTGCAGGGCTGCGCCCTGCGCTGCCAATACTGCCATAACCCCGACGCCTGGAATCCGAAGGCCCCCACCGCCGGGCAATATACCGTAGACGCGCTGATGGCAGTGCTTCGCCGTTTTATCCCCTATTACCGTCCCTCCGGCGGCGGGGTCACCTTTTCCGGCGGCGACCCCCTGCTGCAGCACCAATTCCTCACCGCCATGCTTAAGGCATGCGGTCAGGAAAATATCCATACCGCCATTGAAAGCGCGCTGGCGGTATCCGAAAACATCCTGCGCCCGCTGCTGCCCCTGACCGGCCTGTTCATCGTCGATCTGAAGCATATCGACAACGCCAAGAGCCGGCTCATCACCGGCTCTTCCAATCGCCATATGCTTAATAACATTCGCCTTATCAGCGAATCGGCACACCCCTTGTGGCTGCGTTACGTGCTGGTGCCCGGCCTGACCGACGATCCCGCCGACCTGCGCGCCACCGGCGATTTCCTGGCTGCCCTGCCCCATGTGGAGCGCATCGAGCTGCTGCCCTTTCACCAACTGGGGCGCCATAAATGGCCCTTGCTGGGCCTGGATTATCAACTGGAGCACACTCCCGCCCCCACCCCTGAACAAATAGCGTCCGCTGAGGAACTGTTAGGCATCGGCAGGTAGTTCTTTTTGGTAGCGCCTATCTGACCACCCTTATTGCTTAGTCATCATTATGCATGGATTGACGCACTCCGCACAGGCTTTCTTTTTCAGCTTTGACGCCGGAGTGCGGTTTAAAGCTTTCATATCCCTGACCATCCGCGTGAGCAGGGCTTCGTCGTCCGACTCCACGGACAGCATTACCGCGCCCTCCATGCCGCCTATCCCGCCGCCGGCGATCATGGTGGCGTCAAGCCCGTACAGCAGGCGGATGCTCTCGATTTCCGTCACCGCCAGCACGTCATCCAGCACTATATATCCCAGCCGCATACCCAGGCGCGGCCCGGCGTTTAAGATGCCCATGCCCTTGGCCGCCGCCGGGCAGGAGGGGATGAGCTTTTCCAAACCCACCGGACAGATGATGGGGATGCCCTGCGCCTTGAGGATACCATAGGGCAGGCCAATACCGCCGCCTTCGGGATGGCCGATCAAAATACCTACCCGCCCCTCGGGGTCGATGGCGTTGGCTCCCTTGATAAACACATCTCCCGGTTCAAATTGGCGGAGAAAATCTAAATCCTCGCCATACCATCGCTCCCCCTTGAACAGACACACCGAAGGCGTCCAATTGGAGCCCGATGCGCTGCACGGGCTGTTCTGCGCGATCATGCCGCTCACGTAATTGACGGGCGGCGGCGCGTCCTCTCCCAGCAGTTGCTTCAAAATAGCCGCATTGCCGCTGCCGCGCCCGAAGAATATCCGCCCCTTGGCATAGGCCCGCGCAAAAAGCGGTAGTTTAAGCACCGCCTTGGCGATAAGCGCCTTGGAGGCCGCCGGATGTAAAGCAAAGGTTGAAATCATGCTGTTGTCTCCCCTCAATTTGTGGCATCGCCTTCTTACTGGCCATTATATCCAAACAGGGGTATCAATTCAACCCTGAGCTGCGCCGCTGCCTGTAAGGCCGTAAGCCCCCGCTTAAGCAAGGGTTAATAATATCTTAAGCTTCCCGCCGTTGACCCCGCCGGGTAAATGGGCGATAATGGGTAAGACCTTAAGGGAGGTAAGAAATGTTTCGTTGTCTGTATGCCAACGCGGAAGGCGAGCTGCTCGATCATCCCGGACTGACCATGCTGGGGCGTAGCGGGATGGACTGGGTAGAGCCGGAGGCGGCGGAAATGATACCCCTGCCCCAAGGCGCCTCGCTGGTATCCATCCCCGGACGAGCACCGGCGGGAGTGGATGAAGGCGGGTGCGCGGCGCTGGCGGCGGATCCCTTTATACCTGACCGGGAGGCTACGGCAGTGGCGGCCCTGCTGCCCCAGGGCTTTACCCGCACCCTGTACCCTGCCTATACATCAATGGACCGCGCGATAGCATTGCCGCTCCTGGGTTATGCCGCTATCGGGCTGAAAAATGAGCGCATCTATGTGGCGGCGGTGCAGACCGATGCGCACCGCCAATGGCATCCCCGTTATTTCAACACCGAGGGCCTGCCCCGCCGGGTGGATAAGCTTAAGCGGCGGATGCCGGATAACGGCATCGTGCGGCAGCTGGCTCATTGTTCATTACAATACGGCTGTTTCACCGCGCAGAATATATTTTACGGACGCTGGGAGGGCGGCATCCCGGTCAGCCGCAGCTGCAACGCCGACTGTATAGGCTGTATCTCGGAGGATCACCCCGAAGTAGCCGCGCCGCAGCAGCGGCTCAAAACCGCTCCCACCGCCGACGAAGTGGCCGAGCTGGGGCTGTGGCATCTGCAAAACGCCCGCGACCCCATCATCAGCTTCGGCCAGGGCTGCGAGGGGGAACCAGCCCTGCAGGCCCCCCTGCTGGCGGCGGCTATACGCCGCATCCGTGAGCGCTGTGACCGCGGCACCATCAACATGAATACCAACGCCGGTTATACCAAGGGTATCAAAGCCCTGTGCGACGCCGGGATCGACAGCCTGCGCATCAGCATGTTTTCTGCCCGCGAGCAGTATTATGACTATTACCACCGGCCCCGCGATTACGGCTTGAACGACGTGAAGCACTCCCTGGATTACGCCCGCCGGCGGGGGATAAAATTGGCCTTGAATCTCTTGCTGTTTCCCGGCTTTCAGGATAGACCGGCGGAAACCGCAGCGCTGATAAAGCTGATGCGCGACCACGATATAGGAATGCTGCAACTGCGCAACCTGAACATAGACCCCGACCGGTTGTTTGCCGGCATCGATAATGACGAAGCAGCTCAGGGCGTCACCACCTTCCTGTGCGCGGTGCAGGAGGCCCTGCCGGAGGTGGAGATAGGAAATTACAGCAGGCCCGCCCCCCTCCGGGAGGGGAAGGCGCCACATCACCCCCAAGCAAAGGAGGAGTTATAAAACATGGAACGAAAAGGACCGCTGGAAATGCGGGAAGCTAGAATGCTGGGGCCCGGAGAGCAATTCTGGGGCAAATACCTGATTTCCGAAAAGGTGCAGCGTCTCACCCGGGACGGCAAAAATATGTATAACCTTAAACTGGTGGACTCCACCGGCGAAATGGACGCTGTGGTATGGGAAAACTGCCAGCTCACCGGAGAGCTGGAAGCGGGCAAGGTGGCAAACTTCCTGGGGGACGTGAGCGTGTTTAACGGCAAAAACCAGCTCACCGCCAAAAAGATCAAGGTAGTGGATGACGACTACCGCGCCTTTCTGCCTGCTCCCCCCATCGATCTGGCGGCGCTTAAAGCCGAGTTCAAACACCAGACCGAGCGGGTGAGCGACCCCTATCTCAAAGCCCTGCTCAACCATATCTTCACCCCTGAGGTCCGGGAACGCTTCTTTGAAGCTCCCGCCGCCAAACGGGTACATCATAATTACCGCGGCGGCCTGCTGGAACACAGCCTGTCGGTATGCCGCCAATGCCTTAATCTAGCTGAGGGCTACCCCTATCTGAACCGCGACCTGCTGATTGCCGGCGCTCTGCTGCACGACATCGGCAAAATGGAGGAATTCGAGATCGAGTTTGCCCCCCGCTACACCATGACCGGCAAACTGCTGGGCCACATCTCCATCGGCGCCGAGCTGGTCACCCGTGCTATCCGCGAACTCAAAGCCGGCGGGCTGGACTTTCCCGCTGTAGCGGAGCTGATGATAACCCATATGGTGATAAGCCATCACGGCACCCTGGAATATGGCTCCCCGGTAGTGCCGATGTTCCCTGAAGCCATGGTGCTGCACAACATGGACCGGCTGGACGCGCACCTTTTCGTGTTCCACCATAAAGCGGCGGAAGGCGGCGGCGAGGATGAATGGTTCACCCCCTACGACAACTTCTTCGGGCAGCAGTTTTTTACTTACCGCTACGCTCAAACGGAAGATAAGGAGTAGCACATGGAATTTATTGAAATCTTAAAAGTCATACTGGTCGGCATCGTACAGGGCATCACCGAATGGCTGCCCATCAGCAGCACCGGCCACATGATATTGCTGGATGAATTCGTTACTCTGGATATGGGAAAAAACTTCATGGAAGTGTTTTGGACCGTCATCCAACTGGGCTCCATCATGGCGGTGGTGGTGTTGTTTTTCAACCGCCTGAATCCCTTCGCGCGCAGCAAGACGGCGCGGGAAAAGAGCGATACCTGGACGCTGTGGTTCAAAGTCGCGGTCGGCGTGCTCCCGGCGGCGGTCATCGGGCTGCTGTTTGAAGAAATCATCTATGAAACATTTTTTAACCCCCAAGTGGTAGCCACCGCGCTGATCGTGTACGGGGTACTGTTCATCGTACTTGAGAACCGCAATAAACCGCCCGTTATCGAGGATTTCAATCAACTCAGCTACAAGACCGCACTGTTCATAGGCATGTTTCAGGTGCTGTCCATGATCCCCGGCACCTCGCGCTCCGGCTCCACCATCCTGGGCGCCATATTCCTTGGTTCCTCCCGCTATGTGGCCTCGGAGTTTTCCTTCTTCATGGCCATCCCGGTAATGCTGGGGGCCAGCGGCCTGAAATTGGTCAAGTCCGGCTTTGCCTTTTCCACGGCGGAGTGGATGGTGCTGGCCATCGGCTCGGTGACCGCATTTCTGGTCTCCATCTGGGCCATAAAATTCCTGCTGAGCTACATCAAGACCCACGACTTTAAAGTATTCGGGTACTATCGCATTGTGCTGGGCCTGCTGGTGCTGTGCTACTTCTTCTTTATCCTGTAGGCACGCGGCCCTAAGCCGAGCCAGACAAAAAGCCCTTCATGACCGATATATGACGGTCATAAAGGGCTTTGCAATCATATCTCATTTCATTAAATTGCTCTTAGGGCGTACCGCTAAAGGATTCAAGGTCCTCCATCGAAAATCCCGAAAGGTCGCCAAACTGGCCGAGCTGGCTTAAATCCATGTCCTCACCCAAATAAGACTCCAGCTGCTCCTTAGTTATGCCGTAATCCGTTTCCAGCAGGTCAAGAACTTCTTCCTGACTCATTTCCCCGCTGGTGATGCGCTCCAGATCGCCGTTGCTTCGCATTTCCCTCAATGCGCCGACGGTCTTTATATCCTCGCCGTCCACCGCGCCGTCGGTGGCCTGGCTGATAATACTGTTCAGCCATTCGGATTCGCCATTGGTGGCTTTTTTGACAAAGCTGCCCACTGCCACGCCGATAACCACCGAAATGATTATGCCGATCAGCATCAGGATGAGGCTGGCACGGGCAAAGCCCTTGCGGTTGCGGTTGGCGTTGGGGCCAAAGGCCCATACCAGCAGCAGGATTATGTTCACCAGCGGAATCAACATCAGTAAAAACATGCCGATAAAAGCCCCGGTGCCCAGAGGCGCGTCCCGCGGGTCCATGCCCGCCGGTGGCGCGGCGTATTGGTACTGCGCGCCGGGCGGTGGCGCCTGATAATGCGGCGCGGTCACCACCGGAGGCGGTGGTGGCGGCGCAGCGGCTGCCGGAGGCGGCGGTTCGTGTGCGGCGGCAGCTTGCGCCTCAGCTCCCACGCCGGCGCCGCAGTTGATGCAAAAACTCATGCCCTCTTCGAGGCTGTTGCCACAGTTGGCACAAAAAGCGGCCATGATCCCATCTCCTCTCCCCAATCAATGCAACAGGACGGGAAGCCCCGTCCTGTGCCGCCGCTATATGTTATTCACCGGTGAAATTAGGTTTGCGGTTCTCCAGGAAAGCGATCATGCCTTCCTGCTGGTCCTTAGTGCCGAACAGGCGGGACCAGGAAATCTGCTCGCCCGCACAGCCGCTCTTTAAATCGTGATCCAGCGCCACATTGATTTGATGCTTGGCCGCTTTCACCGCCTGCGGCGACTTGCCGCCGATCTTGCGGGCCAGTTTGGTCGCGCGTTCCACCACCTGATCGGCCGGTACCACCACATTGGCGATGCCGATGCGATGAGCTTCAGCGGCGCTGAAGAACTCTCCGGTGAGGATGTAATACTTGGCATTGCCCATGCCGACGTAACGGGGCGCGCGCTGGGTGCCGCCGCCGCCGGGGAAAATGCCTAAGTTTATTTCCGGAAAGGCCAGGGTAGCATCCTCCGCGATAACATTCACATCACAGGCCAACAGCAGTTCCAAACCGCCGCCCAAGGCCAGTCCGCGTACCGCTGCCACTACCGGCTTGGGGCAATCCTGCAGCGTAAAAAAGAAATCGTTTACGTGCCAAATATCGTCTTCAGCTTTGATTACTCCTTCCTCGTCCTTGGCCATGGCCTTGATATCGCCGCCGGCCCCAAAAACTTTTTCATTGCCCATCACCACAATAGCTTTTACTTCAGGGTCTTTGGTAAACAGTTTGACCAGTTCCCGGCCGGCATCCAGCAGATCCTTGCTAAGCGCGTTCATGGCCTTGGGACGGTTGAGCTGCAAAAACCCCACACCATTTTCTACCCATCCCTTAGCTTCGCGCTGATCATATGCGGCATACACATCAGACATTCGATTCTCCTCCTTAAAAATATTATTTATATCATAATATTTTAATATTACACGCCATAATATGCAATGTTTTTCCGCGGCAGGCACCATATACCGCCCAAAGGGGACAAAGACGGCCAACATAGCCCCGCCGCGCGCAAGCAATGCCCGGCATGCTGTTTAAGGTAAATAGGAAACAGGATTGACCGTCTCGCCTCCGAGCCGGATCTCAAAATGTAAATGGGGCCCGGTGGTACGTCCGGTGGTGCCCACCTTAGCTATGAACTGGCTGCGGCGCACGATGTCACCTTGGCCCACCAGCAGCTTGCTGGCATGGGCGTACAGGGTCTGGCTGCCGTCGGGGTGATCGACGATCACGGTATTGCCGTAAATATTTAACCAGCCGGCATAGCTCACCACGCCGGGAGCAGAGGTTTTGATCGAAGTGCCCACGTCGGCGGCTATATCTATACCGTGATGGCTGCCGCTTTTACGCCAGCCGTAACCGGAAGTGATGCTGCCCTTCAGCGGCCAATCATAGCGCGGCGCGGCGCTACGGGTAATACGCGCCGGGCTGGCCTTGGCCGTAACTGCGGCCGCGGCTCCCGAACCGGGCAGGCGCAGCACTTGGCCGATCTGTAATTTCTCCGGGTTGAGCCCCGGGTTCACCGCTACGATATCGTTTACGCTCAAGCCGCGGGCACGGGCGATTTGCCACAGGTTATCGCCGCTCTGCACCCGATAGGCATTTACGCTGCTGCTGACGCCGCTGCTCACCTTTCGCTCGCTGCCACCGCTGGCCGGGATATTAAGCTTCTGCCCGATTTGCAGGATACTGTTTTCATCCAGCCCGTTCAGCCGCATCAGGGCTTGCAATTCCACTCCCTGCGCGCGCGAGATATCCCACAGGGTATCTCCCTGCCGGATAGTATACACCGGCGTATCTGCTGCCACCGCATATGCTACCGCCGATATGTTTATGACCAGCAGCAACACGATTACTGTAGCTCTACGCACCGATGGGGACATAAAAAATCACCTCGATAATGTCGCTCCTGTTGCCAGTGTGGACATTATCGAGGTGTTTTATGCGTGTTTATACAGTTTTAGTAATATCCGTTGGAACGGCTGCCGGTAAATTCTCGGCGTTTGCCGCTGAAAACGTGGGGGGCGGCGCGCAGCAGGTCCTCGTTGGATTTCGTTTTTTTCATGGTATCCAGCATCATCTGCATGGTGTCCACACTGTTCAATTCGCTGAACTGATTGCGCATATTCCACATCAGATCCATTTCTTCCTCGCTGAACAGCAGCTCTTCCTTGCGGGTACCGGAGCGTTTGAGATCGATGGCGGGGAAAATGCGGCGCTCGGCCAGTTTGCGGTCCAGCACCAGTTCCATGTTGCCGGTGCCCTTGAATTCCTCAAAGATGACGTCATCCATGCGGGAGCCGTTTTCCACCAGCGCGGTAGCGATGATGGTGAGGCTGCCGCCCTCCTCTATCTTGCGGGCCGCGCCGAAAAAGCGCTTGGGCCGATGCAGCGCCGCCGGGTCGATACCGCCGGATAATGTGCGGCCCGAAGTGGGGATGACCAGATTGTGCGCCCGCGCCAGCCGGGTGATGCTGTCCAGCAAAATCACCACGTCCTTTTTATGTTCGACCAGGCGTTTAGCCCGTTCCAATATCATATCGGACAGCTTTACATGGTTTTCCGGGAGCTCGTCAAAAGTGGAGGCCACCACCTCGGCCTGGGTGGAACGCTGCATATCGGTCACTTCCTCCGGGCGCTCGTCGATGAGCAGGATAAACAGCTCCACTTCGGGATGATTGGCCGTGATGCCCTGGGCCATCTTTTGCAGCAACATGGTCTTGCCGGCTTTGGGCGGGGCCACGATCAAACCGCGCTGGCCCTTGCCAATGGGAGACACCAAATCAATAATGCGGGTGGACAGCTCGGTGGGGGTGGTGGACAGGGTCAGCCGCTCATTGGGATGCAGCGGAGTCAGCGAATCGAAATGGATCCGCTGGCTGGCTTCGGCCGGGGGCAGGTCATTTACCCCCTCTACCTTCAACAGCGCAAAAAAGCGTTCGCCCTCGCGGGGAGAGCGCACCTGACCGTTGACCCGATCACCCGTGCGCAGGTCAAACTTGCGTATCTGCGACGGGGATACATAGATATCCTCATGGCTGGGCGTATACGTAAAAGGACGCAGGAAGCCATAACCATCCGCCATGATTTCCAGTACGCCCGAAGCCTGCAACAGCTCATTGGACTTGGTGAGAGCCTTCGTGATCTCAAAAATCAATTCTTTCTTGCGAAGCTTGTAGTAGCCGGGAAGGTTCAGGTCGCGGGCAACCTGATATAGTTCGAGGATAGTCTTGCCTTCCAGTTCGGAGATGTGGATTTTCTTTTCTTCAGCCAAACGAGTAAACACTCCTTTTTATTATTACGGCTTGCCTTAAGCCGCGGGTCATTGGGTTATTGTTTCAGCAGCGCCATGATGCGTTTATCCTGGAACAGCGGCTTCTTGTCAGGATTGTGGATGGCTTCGATGAAGCGGACCGTGCCGGAGCTGCTGCGCATCACCACGGTCTGGGTGGTTATTTTGCCGCCGTGATAACGCACCCCTTTAAGCAAGGAAGAATCGGTGATGCCGGTAGCCACGAAAATCACATCTTCGCTCTTCACCAGCTCGTCGATGGTCAGCAGCTGCAGTGGGTCTTTGATGCCCATAGCGTGACAACGGGCAATCTCGTCTTCGTATTCGTCGCCTTCCGGCCACAAACGGGCCTGAAAATCACCGCCCAGGCACTTCATGGCCGCCGCCGTGATGACACCCTCCGGCGCGCCGCCGATGCCCATCAGCAGGTCCACCCCGGTATTGGGCATGGCGGCCGCCACACCGGGAGATACGTCGCCGTCGGTGATGAGCTGGATGCGGGCGCCCTCCCGGCGAATATCCTCTATCAACTGCTGGTGGCGGGGGCGGTCTAAAACCACCACCGTTACCTCGCCCACCGATTTATCCAGCGTGCGCGCTACCTGGCGAAGGTTTTCCCGCACCGAAGCGTCCAGGAATACCCTCCCGCGGGAGGCGGGGCCGGCGCATATCTTATCCATATACATATCGGGAGCATGCAGCAAACAGCCGCTGGGAGCGCAGGCCAGCACCGCGATAGCGCCGGTAAGCCCCTTGGCCACCACATTAGTGCCCTCCAGCGGGTCCACCGCGATATCGACCGACGGCGGCACCCCCAAGCCTACCTTTTCTCCTATATACAGCATGGGAGCTTCATCCATCTCCCCCTCGCCAATCACCACCGTGCCGTCGATGGACACGGTATCGAACATGGAGCGCATAGCGGTCACCGCTGCCTGGTCGGCCGACACTTTGTCCCCGCGCCCTACCCAGCGAGCCGAGCACAGGGCCGCAGCCTCCGTTACCCGCGCAAATTCCAGCGCCAGTTCCCTCTCCATCATTATATTCCCTCCCTAAAATGCAGCTTGGTAGTCCTGTAAGAACTTCTCTATGCCGCGCTCGGTCAGCGGATGCTGAATCAATTGCATGATAATCTTATATGGCACCGTGGCGATATCAGCACCGATACGGGCCGATTCCACCACATGCATGGGGTGGCGGATGCTGGCAGATATGACCTGAGTGTCGATGGCGTAATTGTTATAAATGGTGACGATATCGTTCAATACAGCAAGTCCGTCATTGCTGATGTCGTCCAAGCGGCCCACAAAAGGTGAAACAAAGGTAGCGCCGGCTCGCGCCGCCAGTAAAGCCTGACCGGCGGAGAATACCAGGGTGCAGTTAGTCTTGATCCCTCTGCGGGCAAGCTCGGTGATGGTACGCAGCCCTTCCGCGCTGATGGGGACTTTGATGTTAATGTTGGGATGAATGGCTTGCAGGGATTGGGCTTCGTCCAGCATGGCCTTAAAGTCGGTACTCAGCACCTCGGCGCTGATAGGGCCATCCACCATACCGCTAATAATGCCCAAGGTCTCGCGATAATCCCTCTTTTCCTTGGCGATCAGGCTGGGATTGGTAGTCACTCCCGCAATCACCCCCAGCGCTGCCGCCTCCCTAATCTCCTCGATATTGGCCGAGTCAATAAATATCTGCATTACATCACCTCGCCTTTTTTAGTTGCATATGCCCCAACCGTATCTGTCATTCCCCGTTTTTAAAAGCTTACCGCCTGCCAATGGCTGCCGCTCCGGAAAACCATTCCCGGCGCCGGCTCAGATGCTAACTCTGTAGCTCCGGCATGGCGCTACTCCGTGCCCAGATGTTGATTGCAAATCCGTCACACCTAAGCCTTGCCCGCGCTGCCAAACACGCGGATCTTTTGCCTTATCACTTCTACGGCGGCGTCACGGGCGGGGCCTAAAATTTTACGCGGGTCTATTTCATCAGGCTTGGCCGCTATCACTTCGCGCATTTTCCAGACAAATGCCTCGCGAATGTTGGTATCTATATTAACCTTGCACACGCCGCCCGCAATAGCGGAGCGGATGGTATCGTCCGGTACGCCGGAGGAACCGTGCAACACGATGGGGATGTTGACCAGCGATTTAATCTTTGCCAACCGCTGCAGGTCCAGTTTGGGCTCTCCTTTATACTGGCCGTGGGCGGTGCCGATAGCGACAGCCAGGCTTTCCACGCCGGTCTTTTCCACAAAATAACGCGCTTCCTCGGGATCGGTATAAAGGGCGTCTTTGGCGTCTACGTGTACGTTATCCTCGGTGCCTCCGATCTTGCCCAGCTCGGCTTCCACCGAAACCCCTACAGGTCGCGCTATATCCAGCACCTTGTTGGTCATGGCGATGTTTTCTTCCAGACTGTGCTTGGAGCCGTCATACATGACGGAGGAAAAACCGCTGCGGATGCATTTTACCACCTGATCGAAATCGGTGCCGTGGTCCAGATGCAGCGCTATAGGCACATCGTATTCATCCGCCGCCAGCTTGACCATACCGGTGATATACTCCAATCCGGCATAGGAAATGGCCCCCTGACTGGCCTGCATGATGACCGGAGAGCGCTCCTGCAATGCCGCCATAGCTATAGCCTGCACGATTTCCGTATTGTTGGCGTTGAACGCGCCGACCGCATAGCCTCCGGCCTCCGCTTTCAGCAATAACTCCGTTACGGGTACCAATGCCATTAAACCACCCCCATATTTTATGGAAAAAATTCTATAACAAACCCACTATTTCCTGCTGACTCTTTCGGGAAGAATATGCGTCTTTCCTCTATTTTTTTGCAAAAAGAGGGCCGACCTTTGTTATTATGAGGGAAATCAATGCCTGTTTGGCAATATCGTTCGGGTTTTGTAGAAATTATGACTTATTGACGTAAACGTGGGGCACACCGGCGGCGGACAACACCTTGCGCATCGGCACCTCGACCTCGTCGCCCAGCCTGATGGGCGCGTCCGGCGGGAATTCGATTAGCGCCGTCTGCATGAATACCTTGCCCCGAAGCGGCCACTCCTGCCCCTGACATTTCACCGTGTGCCGAAACCGCCCCCGGCCCAAACGATATAATAACGGACGCAGCATGGTTTTAATCAAATCAACAGCTCCGGCGGGGGGATTGGCCACCTCCAGCAACAGACCATCGCGATAACCCACCGGTATCACACCGATCAATGCGTCCCGCCGCAAGCGATGGGTTTTGTAATAGCCCAAATACGAACCTTGCGGCAAGCGGTGCAACGATATTATGCGGCTCATAAACCGAAAGGGCTCACGCAGATCCAGCGGCGGGGAGAAACTGCCCACCGGATGCTGACCGGAGAGCAATGTGCCTACCCTTACCGCATCCAGCTGCATTTCGGGATAATTGAGCATCGCCGCGCTGTTGGCGCAATGGCGGTATTTCAGTTCAATGCCGATGTTATCAAGCGCCTGGGTCAGTTCCATAAAGCGCGCGAACTGGCGGCGGGTATAGGCCGCATCACCGGCTGCATCCGCCATATGGGTATAGATCCCTTCCAAGTCAAACCCCTGGACCCTGAGTCTCACGGACGACGTCAGCAGCGTTTCCTGGTCCAGAAAACCGAAACGCCCCAAACCGGTGTCCACCTGCAAATGCACTTTAAGCGCGGGCAGTTCCTCTTCCCCAGCCGCGGCCAGCGCCTCTATATCCTCCGTGCTGCCCACGCTCACGGTCAGGCGCTGCTCTGCCGCAACGCGGACATCCTCTCTTCTCCGCAAGGGCAAAAACAGCAGTATATCGCCGTCAATTCCTCCCCTGCGCAGCTTGAGGGCTTCCTCCAGATGAGTAACGGCAAAGAAATCGGTGCCCCCTTCCGCCAGCAGCCGCGCCATCTCCACCGCGCCCTGTCCATAGGCATCCGCCTTCAGTACCGCGATCAGCTTGACGCCCGCTTGCAGGCGCGTAGCCACCTGGCGGTAATTATGCGCCACCGCCGCCGCATCGACCTCTATCCACTTATCATACCCCGCAGAATCGCTCATATCCACATTGGCCCCATCATTCCGTCGTGCCGCCGCCGCGATGGGTATAGGCCATATAGCGCGGCAGCACCATGTTCCACAGCTTATAAAAAGCCGGGGCATACACGCAGTCCCAATCCCCAATAAACTCGGTCAATTCACCGTTGAAGCCCTTTTTGAAGCGATACAGCCCATACAAGGGGTTGTCCTCGTTCAAATCGCCGGAAACCCCGCGGAAATCGTACAAGGTAGCCCCCAACTGCTTGGCCCGGCATATCATCTCCCATTGAATGAGATAATTGGGCATCAGATTGCGCTGCCGGTTGCTGGAAGCGCCATAAGAATACCACGCCTTATCGCCCAGAATAAAAGCCAGCGTAGCGGCGATGACTTCCCCCTCATACTCTGCCATGAAGAATTTGGCCATCCCCGGCGGCACCATTTCATCCCATATCTTTTCAAAATATTCATAGCCGCGGATTAGGAAATGGTCGCGCTGGGCGGTTTCCTCCAGTATAGCGTAAAACACCGGCAACTCTCCGCGGCCGGCCGCCTCGCGGATAACGACCCCCTTGCGCTGCGCCAGGCGGATGTTATACCGCGTCTTTTGATGCATGGCGGCGAGCAGTTCCTCTTCCGAGGGCGTGATATCCAGGCGGAATACGAATGCCGGCTGCACCCCCTCGAAATCCAGCCCGGTGTCATTGCGGTGAAAGCCGTTGGCAATTAAAAGTTCGGGTAACCCCCGCTGGCTCACCGGCACATCGGGGTCGATCTTCAGGAAAATAGCTCCATGCTCCCGGCCCAAAGCGCGCGCCCCCGCAAACAGCGCTGCCAGCGCCTCTGCGTCCGCGATATCGGCCACCGGTCCCCGGGGCGCATAAAAAATGCACTTTTTAAGGCCGGGAACGGGCAGCCTGCGCTTTAACACCAGCATCGCCGCCACGATATCCCCTTCCCGCTCCGCTATCAGCGGTAGCGGCTGCCAGCCGGTAAAGCGCTTCACCTCGCCCCACTC
>JAUNBV010000155.1 GCA_030526885.1 Syntrophomonadaceae bacterium | reverse complement strand
TATCGCGCGCTGGCGAAACAAATAAAAAACCACGAGATGGATAAGCGCTATATAGCCGTAGTCAGTGGCAATATCAAGGAAAACAAGGGCAGGATCGAAGCGCCGGTGGGCCGCAGTAAAAGCGAGCGCAAGAAGATGGCGGTAGTGGCCGACGGCCGGGAAGCGGTCACGGAATATGAAGTGGTGCGGCGTATGGGCCATGCCACGGTGGTTAGGATACACCTGCTCACCGGGCGCACCCATCAGATAAGGGTGCATTTTGCCTATATCCATCATCCGGTGCTGGGCGATACGGTTTACAGTTCGGGCAAAAACCGCTACGGCTTTACCTCGCAGGCGCTGCATGCCGAATCTTTGAGTTTTGAGCACCCCCGCACCGGCGAATATATGACCTTTGTAAGCCCCCCGCCCCCGGAAATGCAGCGGGTATTGGAGGAAACTTCCGGTGGATCTTAAGCGTTTGATGCAACTGGATAAAATGTTTATCGCTGCGCTGTTGCTGCTGGTAGGCTACGGCATGGTCATCCTGGCCAGCGCCGGCAGTTCGGTTAGTCTGGACCCCAACTATTACATGAAGAAACAGTTCGTATTCTTCGCCATGGGGCTGGTGCTGGCGGTATTCATAATGCGCTATGACTTCGGTTCGCTGGCGCGCTACAGCCAAGTGCTGTATGTCGCGGCGGTGGCCGCCCTGCTGGCGGTGCTTATCTTCGGCACCGAGCAGCGCGGCACCAAGGGCTGGATTGACTTGGGCTTTTTGCCCATGATACAGCCGTCCGAGTTCACCAAAATACTGCTTATCGTGGCTTTTGCTGACTTTCTGGCCAAACGCGAGGGTATGCTCAACACCCTGAAGGAAATCCTGCCGGCGCTGCTATATATGGGCCTTCCCTTTGCCCTCATCATGATGCAGCCCGACCTGGGCACGGCCCTGGTGTAGATCGCCATCACGGTGGTAATGCTGTTTATAGCCGGGGCCAATCCCCGCGTTCTGCTGGCGTTGATTATTGGCGGGGCGGTCTTGCTGGCGCTGTGGCTGTGGCTGCATTTCCAGTTCGGCTTGTGGCTGCCGCTGGACGATTATCAGATAAAACGGCTCACTGTGTTCATCGACCCGTATAATGACGGCTCCGGCGGGCGCGGCGCGGGCTGGAACACCATACAGTCGCTCATCGCCATCGGCTCCGGCGGTTGGCTGGGAAAGGGTCTGTTCAGCGGCACGCAGGTACAGCTGAACTTTTTGCCCGAGCACCACACGGACTTCATTTATGCCGTTATCGGCGAGGAACTGGGATTTGTAGGCGCGGCGCTGGTCATCGTACTGTACGGCGTGCTGCTGCTGCGCGCGGTGGTGGTTTCCTGGCAGGCCCGTTCCCCGCAGGGCACGCTCGTCGTCATCGGCGTGACCGCCATGTGGGTTTTCCATATATTGGAGAATATAGGCATGTCAATCGGTATATTGCCCATCACCGGGATACCCTTGCCCTTTTTGAGCTACGGCGGCAGCAACATGCTGGCCAACATGCTGGGGGTGGGCCTGATCTTGAATGTCAGCTTTCACGGCAAATCCCTCATTTTCTGACCGGATTTGCCCATTACTCCCTGAATGATGGGGAAAAAACGCTAAAGCCCCCTCCCTCTATAATTAAAGTCATAAACCACGTTCCCGAGCTATATATTGCATTAGACAGCCTGACCACACGGGTAGGGCAGGCGCGTCATCAATGCGGGGGTGCGAAAAATGCCGGGTTCGTTTAAGCTGCGATTACTGATTGCAATTGTGATGCTGACAGGGCTGGGATTGTTGGCGCAGTCCACGGGAGGGCGCGGCTTTATCGAGCCTGCGCTTACCTATACCTATGCCACGGATTACAGCCAGCGCATAGCGGACAGCCTGAACGCGTGGGCGCCTTTGCCGGGCCGGGCCCAGGGCACGGCTATCCCGGCGGCATCGGCCGAGCTGATAAAGCGCCCCTGCGAGATCATCGCGGTGGAAAAAAGCTATGGCTGGCAATGGAACGCGGCGCAAAGCCGGCGTGAGCTATTTCCCGGTATATTCGTACGGTTGGCCGAGGATAGCTTTGTCTATCCCATTTTGCCGGGCACGGTGGACGAAGTGGATGATACGGACGGGGTGCGGCAGGTAAAGATAACGCATGACGGCGGGATGAAAAGCATCTATGCCGGCCTGAAGCAAGTCAATGTGGCGGCAGGGCAGCAGCTTTCCGGTAATGAATGCCTGGGCAGCAGCGGCCCCTATCTATATTTTGAACTGCAAAACCGCGAGCAGCCGGTGGATCCCAGCAACATCTTTATCGAGTGATCTCCGTCGGCCGTATCGCAGGCATCCGTTTGCGCATCCATGTGCTGCTGCTGCTCTTGGCGGCCTTTTCTCTGGTTCTGGGCTTCGGCCCGGAGCTTTTGATTTTACTCGTCTCTTTGCTGCTGCACGAGTTGGCGCACTGCCTGGCCGCGGCGCGGGTAGGAGCGGAAATCAGCTCCATAGAGCTCTTGCCCTTCGGCGGCCAGGCCCACAGCAATGACCTGAGCCTGCTCAGCCCCGATCAGGAAATAGTGGTGGCCTTGGCCGGCCCCGCCGCCAGCGCCCTGATTGCGGGTATATTACTCATACTTACAAACATTATTGCACTTAATTACATTGAGATAGCATTCGGGGCCAACACGCTTCTTGCCGCTTTTAATTTACTGCCCGCCTTGCCGCTGGATGGGGGACGAGTGTTGCGGGCGGTGCTGGGCATGAAGGTATCCTATCGCCGGGCCACGATTTTCAGCGCCGGGATGGGGCAGGGGCTGGCGGTGCTGATGGTGGCCGGCGGCGGGTATCTAATGTGGCAGGAGCAAAAAGGTATCGGATTGATACTGATAGGTATTATTTTGCTACGGGCGGCGCGGCGGGAGCTAAAGCTATTCTATTACGCTTTCATCCGCTATCTGCTACACAAAAAGGAACGCCTGCGGCTACAGGGCATACTGCCCTGCCGGCAGCAGGTATGCGGCCCGGAGGTATTACTGAAAAACGTACTGGACGGCAGCAGCATGAGCGACTATATCATCCTGCTGGTACTGGACGAAAACCACCATTTGCGCGGTAGCCTCACCGAGGCGGAGATGATAGAAGCCTTGATGGAGCACGGCCCCCGAGTGCGCGCCGGAGAGGCGGTATAGCGCGGGGGGAGATGCTACCCGGCAGCTGCGGAAAAGCAATCTTAAGCGGTAAAAACGGGATTTGCGCGCATCGGGACAGTCTTTGGGCGTACCGCAAATGGTCGCTGATGGTGTGGCGAATGGTCATTTTATATTAAGCGCCCGACCTCGTTTGTTAAATGGATGATATTGCTTCTTTCCCTTGCGCGTGCTCCGCTGTCCTCGTTCTTTCCCTTCCCCGTTGTTTGCTCCTTGCTCCCCGCCGTGCACTCTCCCGCCAACTCACGGATAA
>JAUNBV010000154.1 GCA_030526885.1 Syntrophomonadaceae bacterium | reverse complement strand
AATTCTTACTGAACGCATCAATTATCTCAATGAACATCTGAAGGCTAACAAAAAAGACCATCATTCCCGGCGCGGCTTGCTGAAAATGGTCGGACAGAGAAGAGCGCTGTTGGACTATCTGAAGGATAACGACTTCGATCGCTATCGTACCATCGTGACCAGGCTGGGCCTGCGCCGATAAGTCATGCAAAGAGCGGTTTGCCGCTCTTTGCTTTATTTGCTTTAAACAACAGACCCGAAAGGAGGAATCACCATCGTTAAAAAATATGAAACCACTGTAGCCGGCCGCCCCTTGGTGGTGGAGGTCGGACAAGTTGCCAAACAGGCTAACGGCGCGGCGCTGGTGCGCTACGGAGATACCGTAGTGTTGGTGACGGCGACGGCTGCGGCGACTCCGCGGGAAGGCATCGATTTCTTTCCGCTGACCGTCGATTATGAAGAAAAGCAGTATGCCATCGGCAAGATTCCCGGCGGTTTCCTGCGTCGGGAAGGCCGCTCCACTGAAAACGGCACCCTCTCCGCACGCATGATCGACCGCCCCATCAGGCCCCTGTTTCCCAAGGGCTTCCGCAATGAGATTCAGGTGGTAGCCACCGTGATGTCGGTGGATAAGAATAATGCGCCGGACGTTACCGCCACCATCGGCGCTTCCGTGGCGCTGGGCGTATCCAATATTCCTTTTGCCGGACCGGTGGCCGCCGTGGTGGTGGGGCTGGTAGACGATGAACTAGTCATCAACCCCGATATCGAGCAATACCACGCATCTAAGATGCATATCACCGTGGCCGGCACCGCCGAAGCCATCATGATGGTGGAGGGCGAGGCCGATCAAATACCTGAAGCTAGGGTGCTGGAAGCCATTTTCTTCGCCCATGAGGCCATCAAGGAGATTGTAGCCTTCCAGGAGCCTATCTATGCGGAGCTGGGCAAGGAAAAAGCCGAGATTAAGAGCTTCGGGATTCCCGAAGACATTCAGGAGGCGGTCAATGCCTATGGGCACGACCTGCTGGAAGCGGCGGTAAAGAACCCGGACAAAAAAGCGCGCGAAGCGAAAATGGACGAGGTCAAGGAAGAGATTATCGCACATTTTGAAGCGGACTTCCCCGAAAACTTGAAGGACGTGGATGCCGCGGTGGACAAACTGATGAAGAACATCGTGCGGCAGATGATTTTAAATGACGGGGACCGCGTGGATGGCCGCGCGCTGGACGAAATCCGCGCCATCTCTTGTGAGACCGGTTTCCTGCCGCGCGCTCACGGTTCCGCCCTGTTTACCCGCGGCCAGACTCAGGTATTGTCCGTGACGACGCTGGGCTCCATGAGCGAGGACCAGATGCTGGATGGCCTGACCATTGAAAACCGCAAACGCTATATCCACCATTATAATTTCCCGCCCTACAGCGTAGGCGAGACCAAACCCATGCGCGGCCCCGGCCGGCGTGAGATCGGTCACGGCGCCCTCGCGGAGCGCGCCTTGCTGGCGGTGCTGCCCGACGAAACCGAATTTCCCTATACCATCCGCGTGGTGTCCGAAGTTTTGGAATCCAACGGTTCCAGTTCCATGGGCAGCGTATGCGGCAGTTCCATGTCGCTGATGCACGCCGGCGTACCCATTAAAGCGGCGGTATCCGGTATCGCCATGGGGCTGGTTATCGGTGAAGACGGCAAGTTCCAGGTTTTGAGCGACATCCAGGGCATAGAGGACGCGCTGGGTGATATGGACTTTAAGCTGGCCGGCACCGAGGCGGGCGTCACCGCCATCCAGATGGATATCAAAGTGGCCGGCATAAACCGCGCCATCGTGGAGACCGCGCTCAGCCGCGCCCGCGAGGGACGCATGTTTATCATGGGCAAAATGAATGAAGCCATTGCCGTGCCCAGCCCGGAACTTTCATCCTATGCCCCGCAGATGCTCAAAATGCAGATTCATCCCGATAAGATTCGCGAGGTCATCGGCCCGGGCGGCAAGGTGATCCATAAGATTACCGATGAGACCGGCTGTAAAATCGACATTGAAGACGATGGCAGCCTCTTTATCCTGGCCAGCGATCAGGAAGCGGCCGCCAAAGCCAAATCCATCATCGAGTCCATCGTGGCCGAGGTGGAAGTGGGCCGGGTGTATATGGGGACGGTCAAGCGCATCATGGACTTTGGCGCGTTCGTAGAAGTCATCCCCGGCGCTTTCGGGGCCTCCGGCAAGGAAGGCCTGGTGCATATCTCCCAGTTGGCCGAGGAGCGCGTAGAAAAAGTGACCGATGTGGTCAATATAGGGGACCAGATTATGGTGAAATGCACGGAAATAGATCGCCAGGGCCGCGTAAACCTGTCGCGCAAGGCGGTACTGCGGCAAGCTTTAAAGGACAGATAACATCCTGTAGGTGAAGTTCCCTTAATTAAATTCATGACCGGGGCGGCATCAGCCGCGCCGGTTTTTTGTTGGGGTGATGTCAATAGCGTTTAAAGAGCAATTACAGCCCTTGCGCCTGGCGGCGCAGGCGGCGCCTGGAGTAGATGAGCATCGGCACGCTGCACAGCACGGTGAGCAGTTCGGCGGCGGGGATGGTCATCCAGATGCCGTTGTTGCCGAAGAATAGCGGCAGCGCCCACAGGCCCAGCAGGATGAAGATAAGGCTGCGCTGGACCGATATCAGGGCGGAGCGCACCGCGTCCTCCATCGCGGTGAAATATGATGACGCGATGATATTGATGCCGATAAACAGATAGCAGGGCGCGAACAGGCGCAGCGCGGATGCGGTAAGCCTTATCAAGTCCGGCTCGTGGCTGAAGATACGGGCCAGGCTGTCGCCGGCCAAATAGATGGTGGCGGTGGTGAGCAGGCCGATGGAAAACCCGGCTTTAAGGGCCAGCGACAACACCCGCAATACGCGCCGCGGTTTTTGGGCTCCGTAGTTGTAACTGACGATGGGGATGATGGCGCTGGCGATGCCGATGGTGATGGCGATCAGCAATTCGTGCAGATAGAGGATGATGGAAAAAGCGGCCACCCCGCTTTCGCCGATACGCCCCATCAGCACCAGGTTGAACAGCAGGGTGGTGATACCCACCGATAGTTGGGTCAGGGCTTCGGAGGAGCCGTTGGCCATTATCTTCAGTATTATGCGGCCACGAAATTTGAAGCGCTGAAAGCGCAGCCGCGCCTGGGGCAGATAGTATTGGCGCAGCAGGATGGCAAAGGATACCACAAAACCAATCCCCGTACCCAACGCGGCGCCGCGGATGCCCCAGTGAAACACGCCCACGAACAGCAGGTCACAACTGATATTTATCAGCGAAGCCAGCAGGGTGACCAGCATGGAAAGGCGCGGTTTACCCATGGCGCGCACGCCCATATCCATATAGATGGAGCCGCACCAGAACAAGGAAAACCCCGCAATGATCTGGAGGTAAGCCTTTACCTCGCCGATGAGGTGGCCCCTGGCGCCGGATAGGACGGATATCTGCT
>JAUNBV010000015.1 GCA_030526885.1 Syntrophomonadaceae bacterium | reverse complement strand
GTAGCTTTGACCGCCCCGAACAACTGGAAAGCCTGGATGAACTGGTGGCGGAGGAACTGGACAACGCTTACCGGATTTACGCCAAGCTCAAATGCCTGGTCATCGACGTGACCATGGACGATATTGAAGAAGTAGCCAGCACCATCACCCATAAATTCAACCTGCCGCTCAAGGTTAGTCATTATCGCTTCAAATAGCCCGCCCGGAACGATTGAAAACGCCGGATACTTCGTCAAGCTCAGCCGGTTCGAGCCTCGCGTACTGATGTACGCGCCGGTCCGCACCGGCTAATCTTTCCTTGTCTGCGGCGCTTTCATCTCGCTGCGGTGGCGCGGACGGGGATGTGATTTTGCCCCCCCTTTTCCTAGCGCAAAACCCCCTGACCTATTCTACTATTCAATGGAAATAATGATGGCGTCCGTTACGCCGCGGATGCCGGGTACGATTAAACCGCCGTCGTAATACAGGGCCGAGGACTGGCCGCCGTCGAGGTTGATGGCCTGCATCAGGCCTTTATCCAGCAGGAACTGGCAGAGTTCAGGCAGGGTCATGTTAGTGGCCGTGCCCAGGGTCAGGCGACCTTCAGTATCCAGCCCGATGAAACTGCGGTGGGAACTGGGCTTGTCGATAAGCTTCGACTCGGTGAAGCCTTCGCCCGCCGCGTCCAGCACGATTTGGCCCTGGCCCAGCAGCAGCGGTCCCGCCCCCAGCGCGCTTTCTATGTATTGCCAGTCCGTGTCGGCGTAGGAGTTGTCGGCGGTCTCGTACACCCGCCAGCGGGTGAGGTATTCTATCTCGTCGCCAACCGTGAAGCGGGCCAGCACCTTGGGGTCGCCGGTCACTACCACAAAGCCGTTGTCTGGGATATCCACGGTTTTGGTATTATCGGAGATCAACTCGGTCACCTTATTATCGATGACCACCGCTTTGCTAAAATCGTTGGCCGGTATGGGTTCGCCGTAAGCGGAGGTGAAGATGGCCACTGAGTCGGGGATGTCGTAAACATGGTTGAAGCCCCATACGATGAAACCGTTTCCCCTGTCCCAATGTCCGTTTACTCCCGCGCGGGTGTCGATGCGCAGGCGCTGCATATAAGGATTGCCCAGGCGGTCAAAACCGATGGTGCTGCCGGTATCCCCCAGGTGGATCAACTCGCGCTCCAGTATCAGGTTGTTCCAGATGTGGGTGCGCTCGTCAGTATAGATGGGCTGGAAAAAACCGCCGTTGATAGCGGCGACCACAGTGCGTCCCGGTTTTTCGGTTTCATAACGAGCCACGATATCGGCCAAGCTGCCGGTGTAGCCGAAGCGTTCCTGCGCCGTCACCGCTTCGGCTACAATAGCGGCGTTGCTCATGTCGAAGCGGACCATATGGATGTTTTGAAAAATGCCTTCCGCATTCTGCTGATGGTATTCGGAAAACAGTTCGCCGTTGCTGCCGGTCAGGTGGGTTTCCGGCGGGTGTTCTTCCGCAGGCTCGATTACCGGTTCCGCGTCGGGAGGCACGCTTTCCTCCGGCACAATGTCAGTTTCGTGGGGACTTTCCCCATCATTCCCCGGAGCTTCGGGATATGCTTCCTCAAAACCTTGTTCCGGCAACGTTTCAGTTTCGGTCGCCGGTTCCTCCGTGGCGGGTTCCTCCGGTTCCAGCGGCAAGGGAATACCTTCCGGTATCGCCGGCGCGGGACCCGCGATTACCGTCACCGACAGCAGCAGGGCCAGGGTTATAATAAGCAGTTTTTTCATGTTCGATGCTCCCGATTAAGTTAAATACTAAAACCAATCCTTATCGCAGGGAGGAAAATCTTCGGGATCCCATGTGTGGTTGCGGCTGAATTTGCTGTCACTGAGCAGGAAAAAGTCATAGATCAGCACGGAAGAGTTGGCGGAGCCCCGCACGACCGGGTCATCCCAGGTAACGTCGATATTGTACCAGTCACCGTCGATACGGACCTTGTTCCAGGCGTGGTTTTCGGTTCGGCCATTATTGGTGCCCGAGCCGCCCACCACCATGCAGTCGATGCCGCACAGGCTCATCAACAATTGGAAGGTGTAGGCATAGCCGCTACAAGTAGCTTTTCCGTACAGCAGCACCCCCTCGACATCATCCGAGCCGGAGGTAAAGCCCTGGTCGTAATCGGTATTGTTTATGATGTAATCATGTATGGCCTTTACCTGCTCGTATTCGCTCATGCCCGGCGTGATAACCTTTTCGTATATATCCAGCGCGGCGCTGGCCAATTCTTTTACAAATTCGTCGGCGGGGTAGCCCGAGGGGTAGTTTTTCAGCTCCAGCGCGGCGCCCACCTCGCCCCCGTGAGTGTACACCGGGTTGACGATGACTTTATCGCCGCCGTATTTCATTTCCAGGCCGTTGGACCAGGCCAGCACCAGGAAAGAATACTGTTCCAGCAGGCCGACGTAGTGAGCCGTTTCGCCCATGGGAACGGTAAATACTATTTCTCTTGGCATTCTGGGGACAGCGTCCAGCCAAGCTTCCTTCAATTCATCAGCAGAGTTCACCCGGTAGCTCAAGTATTCCATCCACATAACATTGTTCGTGGAGGCCTCGGCTGCGGTTCCCTCCGTGGTCTCCGCTCCCGGTGGCGGTTCAACCGAAGGGGGGGACAGCACTACCATTCCGGTGGCTGCGGTAAATTGTCCCGCCGAGAATACGCCCTGCTCGATCAATTTTTCCGCCAGCATTTGTTCACTCCCTTTGAAACAGGCCTGCAACGCATCGTATGATATGACCGCCACATCAGCGCGCAGGAAGTTGTTATAGTAAACCGGGGACGACAACAGGCCCACATCGGCCGCCAGCTTATAAGGATTGTCCCAGGAGAAATCGCCTTCCGCGTCGGAATAACCCAGGGCCCGCAGCACAAAAGTCATATACTGCTCGCCGCCGGAGGGGGAGGAGGCATCGAGTAAGGTGTCGGACACGCCCTTGGTCAGGCCATTTTCCCAGGCATAACCGGCATAAGCGTCGGCCCAGGCGGGTACGTCGGTAAAAGGGTGGGTAAAGCTTCCGCCAAGAGCGACGTCTTCCTGTCCCAGCAGGCGGATGAGCATGATTAAAGCTTCGATACGGGTAGGTGCCCGTCCCAGTTCGAATCCGTTATCGGTGCCCTGAAACAGCCCCAGTTGATTAAGCGCCTCGGCGCGCTGTTGGGGTATTGTTAAGTCACCATCGCCATTATCGGCGGGAGCCGCCGCCGGCATAATAAATGCTCCCAGCAGTGCCACAATAAGCACCACGGCAATCCTGCGCACCGCAACCACATTATGTATCTTCAAGATCAAGTCCTCCTTTGATGGGCTGTAAACAATACGACGCTCGATACTAAAGCTTACAGCCATTTAATGGCTTTTATGGCTAGTATAATACCATATTTGATCATAACTCAACGCATTTATTAGCCACGTTATCGATAAAAGCCCGGTCATGCTCCACCAGTATCATCGTGGGTTGATGAGCCAGCAGCAACTCTTCGAGCTGAATGCGAGAGATCACGTCGATGTAATTCAGCGCTTCGTCCCACAGGTACAGATGAGCCGATTCGCACAGGCTGCGGGCGATGAGCGCCTTTTTCTTCTGCCCGTCGCTGAAGGCGCTCATATCCTTATCAAACTGGGCGGATGCAAAGCCCAGCTTGGCCAGGATGGCTTTAAACAGAGTTTCGTCGATGCCGGCGGTCTTAGCCAGCGCGGTCAAGCTGCCGTGCAGCAAGGATGCCGGTATGAGCTATTTCCTCGCCGTTTATCAGTTTCAGCACACTGGATTTGCCGGCGCCGTTTTTCCCCCGTAGGGCCACCCGGTCGCCCTGATTAACGGTAAAGCTTACGTTTTCGCACACGGCTCTATCCCCATAGAACAATGCCAGCTCACGCATCTCTACCAAAACGGAGCGGTGATGCTTAAGCGGCCTTATCTTCAAATCTCCGCCGTACTCGATATTTTTTAATAGCTTAGACTGTTCTTTCAGCGCCTTTTCCCGCCGGGCGTCTATGGAATGCGCGCGCTGCATCATTTTGGCCGATTTGTGGCCCAGATAGCCCTTATCGGGTTTGACCCCGGAAACTTTCACCCCAAACTTAGTGGTTTCTACCGCCTCCGACCAATTGGCGCTGCGCCGCGCCGAATCGCTCAGCCGTGCAATATCCTTCTGTAGCCGCTCATTCTCCGCCCGCTCCCGCCGGTCCTGGGCTTGACGGTCATGCCACCAGGAGGAGAAATTCCCCTTAGTCAATTCAATATCGGCCCGGTTTATAGCCAGGATGTGATCCACGCAGTTATCCAGCAACGCCCGGTCATGGGATACCACAATAAACCCCTTTTTACGGTTCAGATATGCGGTCACCAACTGACGGGTATGCAGATCCAGATGATTAGTGGGCTCATCGATCAGCGGGAAATGGTTTTCCTGAGCAAACAATGCCGCCAGCAGCAGTTTAGTCTGCTCACCGTTGCTCAGGGTGGCAAAGGGGCGGTAAAGCACCTCCTCATCCATTTGCAGGCGCGACAATTCCCGCTTGAGCCGCCACAGTTCCATATCGGGACACGCCTCCGAAACTATCATAAGCCCATCGCGACCCTTATCCCCGGTATCAAAAGGAAAGTAATCAAACGCCACGGAAGCCGATATGGAGCCTCGGTAATCGTATCGTCCGGCCAGCAGCTTCAAAAAGGTAGTCTTGCCCCGTCCGTTGCGGCCGGTAAAGCCCAGCTTCCAGTCGGTATCCAGCGTCAGGGAAACGTTTTCAAATATATAATCATAGCTGCCATCATAGGCAAAAGTGAGATTGGATATGCTGATTTGAGACATAAGCCATGCACCTCCGATAATGAAAAAGATACAGGAAAGTCACCCTCCTGTATCCCATGATATATCCGGTGTTCAGAGCGGCGCCATCACAGCGCCGGCTATGAAACCAAAGCATATTATTAGGATGAAGCGGATGTACTGCCTTCCTGCTAAGACCCACGGTCGGACCCGCGTTATAATGCCGTCGCCGTGGTTTCGATTTTCATGAAATCATTAGCAGTAAGTAATGAACATCCTTCCATCTCCCATTACAATTGATACTTAAAATTATAGACCCCTTAAGGCTTGACGTCAAATCCAAATCCCAGTAGTATTATACCTAGAAATGAGGCGTCGTTTTTATGGATGAAGAAATACTTAAACAAATGAGTGAAGCCGGAATCGATGGGGAAAACGCATTAAAACGTTTTTCCGGCAACATGGCCATATTCAAAAAAATTTTGCTCAAATTTCCCAACGACAAATCGTACGACGCGTTACAGAAAGCGTTGGACGCGCGTAATTACGAAGAAGCCGAGCGGGCCTGCCATACCCTAAAAGGGGTAGCGGGCAACATGGGGATGACCGCGCTGTTTGAACTGTGCGCAGAGTTGCACACTGCCCTGCACAACGGGAATCAAGAGGTGGATGCCCTATTCCAACCAATGCAGCGCGCTTACCGGGAAATACTCGATTTCATCGATACGCTATAAATCCATATGAGTTTGCTTTTAAGCGCTTAGGGGCGCTTTTTTATTCCTCTTAGTCTGTGCTTCCCGGATTATGCCACCTCAGAGGTGCAATGGGGGCAGCGGGTGGCTTCCAGGGCGATATCGCTCTTGCAGTAGGGACAAGATTTCACGGTGGGCGCGGTTTCTTCCTCGGCGCGTTTGAGACGGTTTACCTGCCGGACTATGAGGAACATGGCAAAGGCCACGATGACAAAGTCGATAATGGCATTGATGAATACGCCGTAGCTGATTACGGCGGCGCCGGCTTCCTGGGCGGCGGCCAGCGTGGCGTATTCCACCCCCGACAGGTTGATAAACAGGTTGGCAAAATCCACGCCTCCCAGCAACATGCCGATGGGGGGCATTATAATATCGTTCACCAATGAATTAACGATTTTGGTAAAAGCGGTACCCAGCACCAGTCCCACCGCCAGATCCAGCAGGCTGCCCCGCGAGGCGAATTCCTTAAACTCTTTCAGCAATACACTCATTCCTTTCTCTTGTCGCTTTTTATTTCATGTTAGCCAAATGATTTTCGGTTGTAAATACTTTTTGTGCAGCGAGTATGTTGGCGCCGCTTCCGGGGAAGATTCAGAGTATAGTCTTTAACCAGGAAGGGATGTGCTTTATGACCAGTTATCGCTGCCCGAATTGCGGGGGATTGCAGGTAGGGAAGGTAGGGAGCGACCAGTATTTTTGCTGGAATTGCTGTCTGGAATTTAATTACGCGCGGGGGATGGCGCGGCTGTATGAGGTGGCGGAAGACGGCACGCTTTTGGCCTTGGATTCCGGTGCGGGAATACTGTAAATCCGCTGTTGACATCGGGGAAGAATTGCAAGACAATATTATGATGGGATGTGAAAATACACTTTAATTTAAAAAAAGGGGAGACTGCTTAGTGTGGACCAGCAGCAAAATTAGACAGAGCTTTTTAGATTATTTTCAGCAGCAAGGGCATCAAATTGTTGCCAGCTCGTCGTTGGTACCGGTGAATGACCCCACCCTGCTGTTCAGTAATGCGGGCATGAACCAGTTTAAGGATGTGTTTCTGGGCATTGACCAGCGTCCCTATAACCGCGCGACTACTTCGCAAAAATGCGTGCGCGCCGGGGGAAAACATAATGACTTGGATACGGTGGGGCGCACTCCCCGTCATCATACATTTTTTGAAATGCTGGGCAATTTTTCGTTCGGCGATTATTTTAAGGAAAAGGCGATTGAATATGCGTGGGATTATCTCACCCGGGTAATAGGGCTGCCGAAGGATAAGCTGTGGATAACCATTTACCTCGATGATGATGATGCCAATGAACTGTGGCAAAAAGTGGCGGGCGTGGCTCCGGGGCGGATCATACGGCTGGGGGAGAAGGATAACTTCTGGAGTATGGGCGATACGGGCCCCTGTGGGCCTTGCAGCGAGGTGCACTATGACCGCGGCCCCGAATATGCCTGTGGCCCCGATTGTGCCATGGGAGTGTGCGATTGCTCGCGCTGGCTGGAGATTTGGAACCTGGTGTTTATGCAGTTTGACCGCAACGAAGCGGGCGAGATGGTGCCCCTGCCCCGCCCTTCGATCGATACGGGTATGGGGCTGGAACGTTTGGCTTCCATTCTGATGGGGGTGGAGAGCAATTACGACACCGATCTGTTTACGCCTATCATCGCTTTCATCGAACAACTGACCGGCCAACCTTACGATAAGGGCGACGGCGGCTTTGCTTTTCGGGTCATCGCCGACCATAGCCGTGCCTGCTCTTTCCTGATCGCCGACGGGGTTTTGCCCGGCAACGAGGGGCGTTCCTATGTGCTGCGCCGCATTCTGCGCCGCGCGGTCCGCTTCGGCCAGTCACTAGGGCTGGAGGAGCCCTTCCTGTACCGCACCGTGGCTGTGGTATGTGACATCATGCGGGATGCTTATCCTGAGCTGCCGGAGAAGCAGCGCTTTGTGGAGGAGGTCATCCGTCAGGAGGAGGAACGGTTTTTCCTTACCCTGAAGGAGGGGGTACGCAGGGTAGACGATATAATCAAAAATGCCCAAGCCGATGCGCGTAATGAAATCAGCGGCCAAGAGGCGTTTATGTTGTACGATACTTACGGTTTCCCGCTGGATTTGACCGAGGATATGGCCGAGGAGATTGGTTTTACCGTGGACAAGGCCGGTTTTGAGGCCATGATGCAGGAACAGCGCCAACGCGCGCGGTCAGCCAATAAAGGGGAAAACGCTTTTGCGCGGGATCAGCTTTTGGCCGAGCTGCTGGCTGCCGTTCCCGCCACCGAATTCCGCGGCTATGATGATTATATGCTGGACAGCGAGATAGCGGCCCTAATCATAGGGGATGAAAAGGTGGAGCAGGCCGGCGATGTCTCCGATTTACTGGTAGTAACCGCCGCCACGCCTTTTTATGCCGAGAGCGGCGGCCAGATCGCCGATATAGGCACTATTACCTGCGCCGGAGGCATTTTAACGGTTAAAGACGTGCAAAAGACGGCGGGCTGGGTCATCCACCGCGGCAGTTTACAGGGCACTCTCAAATCCGGAGGAAGGGCAACCTTGGCCATAGACTCTTCCCGTCGCATGGATATTTGCCGCAATCATACCGCCACCCATTTATTGCACCAGGCTTTGCGCACCGTGGTGGGCGACCATGCTCAGCAGAAAGGCTCGCTGGTGGAGGCGGAGCGTTTGCGGTTTGATTTCTCCCACTTGCAGGCTTTGAGCGCCGAAGAGATTCAGCAAATCGAGCTGATGGTCAACGAAGCCATTCTGGCCATGCACGGCGTTGCCACCGTCGTCACCGGTATGGAATCGGCCCGCGATATGGGTGCCACGGCGCTTTTTGGTGAAAAATACGGTGACGAGGTGCGGGTAGTCACTATCGGGGAGCGCTATAGCATGGAGCTGTGCGGCGGCGCGCATGTGAGCAATACCGGAGCTATCGGCTTGTTTAAAATTTTGAGCGAGAGCAGTGTGGGCTCGGGCCTGCGCCGTATCGAAGCTATTACCGGTCGCCATGCGTTAGCTTATTTAAATAACTGCGAGCGCGAGCTAAAGATGGCGGCGGCGCAGCTAAAGACTGCGCCCCGCGATTTGAACCAGCGTCTGGCTGCCAGCCTAAAGCAAGCCCGTGAGCAGGAGAAAGCCGTTGAGCAGCTCAAGGCCAAAATGAGCAAGGCGGCAGGCAACGACGTGTTGGAGCAGGCGGTGGAAGTGTCCGGTGCCAAGTTGCTGTTCGCGCAGGTGGACAGCCCGGATGCCAACGCGCTGCGCCAACAGGCGGAAATGCTAAAGGACCAGTTGCAGCCGGCAGTGGTGCTGTTGGCCGCCGCCATTGACGATAAGGTTTCTCTGGCATGTTTTGTAAGCCCCGGGCTTATCGAACGGGGGCTGCATGCCGGCAAGCTGGCGGGTATGGCGGCAAAGGCTGCCGGCGGCGGCGGAGGGGGCCGGCCCGATATGGCCCAGGCCGGTGCCAAAGACTTGTCGCGCATCAGCGAGGCGCTGCAAGCAGCGCGGGATGAGAGCGAAAAAATCCTCATGCAATAGAGGAATAAACCGTTTCATGACGAAATTTATATAATACACGAGTAGAATTCAGTTGGAACGCATAACCATGCGGGGAGGTGTTGGTATGTCGCCGAACGGATCTCAAACCGTCAGTTTCAAATGGGAGCACAGCGAAGAGGATCAGGTACAGGGCATTATGACCGCAGTGTATGCCGCGCTGGAGGAAAAGGGCTATAACGCCGTCAACCAGATCGTGGGCTATATGATCTCCGGCGATCCAGCCTATATTACCAGCCACAATGAGGCGCGCAGCCTGATTTGTAAGGTGGATCGCGACGTGATAATGGAAGTGTTGCTCAAAAAATATCTGGGTACGAAGTAGTTGTCGGGTAAACCGCCATGAACTCCCCTTTACGAGCCGAGCCGCGTGAACGCATCGGTCAGTTGCGGGGAGTTTTGTTTTTGGGAGGAAGCAATGAGGGTAATCGGTCTGGACTGGGGCGCCAAACGCATCGGAGTGGCCGTCAGCGATGAAATGGGCTGGACCGCACAGGCGTATGCCACCGTGCCCCATCACAGCCAACAGGCAACCGCCGACGCCATCGGAAAGATATGCGAGGAGGTAAAAGCCGAGCGCATCGTGCTGGGCCTTCCGCTGAACATGGACGGCACTCGCGGACCTAAAGCTTTGGAAGCCGAGGAGTTTGGACGATTGTTGGAGCGCAATCTGGGCCTGCCGGTGGAATATCAGGATGAACGCTTAAGCACCGTGAGTTCCAATCGCGTGCTGCTGCAAGCCGACCTATCACGTAAACGCCGCCGGGAAATCATCGATCGTCTGGCGGCGGCCGTTATCCTGCAAACCTGGCTGGATAAGCACAGCAAATCATAGATAGCTTACATATTAGCATACTGGAAAACCCCGGCGGGAAGAGCATCTAATGCTTTCCTGCAATTTTTTAGAAAAAAACGCCACAGGTATTGCAAATATATTCATGTGGAAGTATAATTATTAATAATTCAAATGGAGGTGTGATATAAATGAAGCGCGTTGGCATTGTGGGCGACGGATATACTGCGGCGGAACTGTTGCGGCTGCTGCTGCCCATGGATGAATATGATGTTACTTATATAAGCTCGGCGGACAATATCGGCACTGCGGTGAGTGCGCTTTACCCGCAGTTTGGTGATATGACGCAATTGGTGTGTGAGCCCACCGCTACCGAGGCCATCATAAGTCGCTGTGACGGGGTGTTTCTGGCTTTGCCGCACGGACAGTCGATGCCGCTGGCGGCGGCGTTGATCGAGGCCGGTCTGTATTGCGTAGATTTGGGCGCCGATTTCCGCCTGCGGGATGCCGGCCTGTACCGGAGCTATTATGAACTGGAGCATACCGCGCCGGAGCTGCTGTCCACCGCCGTTTACGGTATCCCTGAGCTTTACCGGGAGCAGATTGCCGTTGCTCGGCTGATCGCTAATCCCGGTTGCTTTCCAACCTCCGCCATTATGCCGCTGGTGCCGTTACTGGCGGCTGGCCTGATTGAGCACAAGGGGATAATCGTAGACTCCAAAAGCGGAGTTTCGGGAGCGGGGCGCGGCATGAAGGAAACCTCCCACTACTGTAATGTGAATGAAGGGGTGCATCCCTATGGGGTGGGTACCCACCGCCATGCGCCGGAAATACGGCAGCAGTTGGAACTGGCCGCCGCCGGCTCGGTGCAGATGGTTTTTACCCCCCACCTTATCCCGATGAGCCGCGGCATTCTGACCACCACCTACAGCTATTTGGCGGACGGAGCCAATGAAGGCGATGCGCGCGCCGCCCTGGCTCAGGCCTATAAGGGAGAGTATTTCGTGCATCTGCTGCCTCCGGGGCAATGGCCCCATACCCGCTGGGTGTACGCCAGCAACCATGTGCAGATATCCCTGGCGCAGGATAAAGATAGCCATATCCTGACCGCGGTCTGCGCTATCGACAACCTGTGCCGCGGAGCCTCCGCGCAGGCGGTGCAGAACATGAATCTCATGCTGGGGATACCGGAGCGACGAGGGCTGGAATTGATTGGCCTGTACCCTTAATAAGGGTGAGGGTTTTGGCAATCAGCGACGAAAATGCGAGTAGGAGGGAATATAATGAAATGGATTGACGGAGGGGTTACCGCGCCGCAGGGATTTGCGGCGGCGGCGGTGGCAGCCGGCATCAAATATGAGGATAGATTAGATTTGGCGATAATAAAATCCGATGTAATATGCGCCGCAGCGGGGGTATTTACCATGAATGCGGTGCGCGCGGCATGTGTGGACATTGCGCGCGCTTATCTGGCCGACGGCCAGGCCCAGGCCATCGTGGTCAATAGCGGCAACGCCAATGCCTGCACCGGCGAACAGGGGTGGGAAGATACCGTAAACATGGCCGCCGCCGCCGCGGAAGCCCTGGCGCTGGAACCCATGAACGTGCTGGTAGCATCCACCGGCGTCATCGGTGCGTATATGCCCATGGAAAAGGTGCTGGCCGGCATACCGTCGGCGGCGGGCGCGCTCAGCGCCGATGCCGGCCAAAGCGTGGCTCGGGCTATAATGACCACCGACCTCGTGAAAAAAGAAGTGGCCGCGGAATTGGACATAGATGGCGTCAAGGTAAAAATCGGCGCGGTGGCCAAGGGATCGGGCATGATTCATCCCAACATGGCTACCATGTTGTGCTTCATCACCACCGACGCGGTTGTGGACAGCCCATGCCTGCAGGTCATGCTCAAAGCGGCGGTGGATAAATCGTTCAACATGGTCAGCGTGGATCGTGACACCTCCACCAATGATATGGTTTTGATCCTAGCTAATGGCAAAGCCGGAGGGAATGTAATTTCCGACCCGGAAAGCGACGGCGGGGCGTTGCTGCAGCAGGCGCTGGATGAGATTTGTATTAAGCTGGCGCGCATGATCGCCCGTGATGGCGAGGGAGCCACTCATCTGATGGAGGTGGAGGTCAAAAACGCCCCCGATTTGCCCACCGCCCGCCAAATCGCCCGCGCGGTCACCGGTTCCAACCTTACTAAAGCCGCTCTTTTCGGGCAGGATGCCAACTGGGGGCGTATTTTTGCCGCCGCCGGCAGTTCAGGCGCAGAGTTTGAACCGCATGATGTGGACATATACCTGGGAAGGGTGATGGTGGCTCAGGATGGCGTGGGATTGGTTTTTGACGAAGCCGCCGCCGCCCAGGCGCTGCAACAGGACACGATAGTCATCACCCTGGATTTGAAACAGGGCAATGCTGCCGCTACCGCCTGGGGTTGCGATTTGACCTACGATTATGTGAAAATAAACGGAGCTTACCGCACATAACCGCAAAGAATCGGTTATCGGCGGTAACGGGGAGAGGGCCTGACAATCGATGCCCTTGGCCGCACAAGCGGAAGATTTAAGGAGGAGGACCTTATGATTACACCACACCAGAAAGCGGAGATACTTATTGAGGCTCTGCCTTATATAAAAAAGTTTCACGGCAAGCGCGTGGTCATCAAATACGGCGGCGCCGCCATGATCGATGATGAACTGAAACGGAAAGTGATGCAGGACATAGCGGTAATGAAATATGTCGGTATGCACCCCATCGTGGTTCACGGCGGCGGGCCGGAGATCAATCAGATGTTGGAGCGTTTGCAAATGGATACCCGGTTTGTCAACGGCCTGCGGGTAACGGATAAGCCCACTATGGAAGTAGTGGAAAAGGTGCTGGCCGGCAAGGTTAATAAGGACATCGTTGCGGGCATCAATGACTGGGGCGGCAAAGAGGTAGGAATCTCCGGGCGCGACGGCGACCTTATTATGGCCAAACCCGCCAATGGAGGCGGCATGGGATTGACCGGCGAGGTACAGAGAGTCAATCCCGCCGTGATCGAAACCCTGATCGAAAACGGTTATATACCCGTTATTGCGCCGGTGGGCACCGATGAGCAGCAGAAGAGCTATAATATCAACGCCGACCTGGTAGCGGCAGCGGTAGCGGTGGCCCTGCAAGCGGCTAAGCTGGTGCTTTTGACCGATGTGCCCGGTTTGCTCCGGGACCCCAAGGACAGCGAATCCCTGCTTTCGGTGCTCCGCATCGGGGAATTCGCGGATCGGATAGCGGACGGCACCATTTCCGGCGGCATGATTCCCAAGGTGGAGTGCTGTGTGGAGGCCGTCACCGGCGGGGTAGGGCGCACGCACATTATCGACGGCCGCGTGCCGCACTCGATTCTGCTGGAGATATTTACCGATCAGGGCGTAGGCACCATGGTGGTAAACGAGTAACGCTTAAGGGGGCATATATAAACAATGTATAACGAAGCTATAATCGAAGAGGCGCAAAAATATGTGATGAATACTTATGGGAGGTTCCCCATGGTGCCGGTCAGGGGCGAAGGCTGCTGGCTATGGGATGCTGACGGCACGCAGTATCTGGACTGTGTGAGCGGCATCGCGGTGTGCGCGCTGGGGCATGCCGACCCGCGTTTACAGGCCGTGCTGAAGGAGCAGGCGGAAAATTTGTGGCATTGCTCCAACCTGTATTGGATTCCCAATCAGGCGGCGCTGGCCAAAAAACTGGTGGAGATAAGCGGCATGGGCAAAGCCTTTTTTTGCAACAGCGGAGCCGAAGCCAACGAAGCCGCCATCAAGCTGGTGCGCAAATATTTCTATCGCCGCAACCGGCCGGAAAAATATGAGATCATCGTGTTTAACCATTCTTTTCACGGGCGCACTTTAGCGGCGTTGACCGCTACCGGGCAAAAGAAATATCAGGAGGGTTTTGCCCCTCTGCCCGCCGGGTTCGTTTACGCCGAGTACAATGATTTAGACAGCGTGCGCGCGCTGATAAACGAGCACACGGCGGCTATTTTGGCGGAACCTATACAGGGCGAAAGCGGAATCCACCCCGCCGACCCGGATTTTCTGGCCGGACTGCGGGCTTTGTGCGATGAAAATGAACTGTTGCTGGTATTTGATGAAGTACAGTGTGGTATGGGCCGCACCGGCGACTTTTTTGCCTGGCAGGGCTATGGCGTGCGCCCCGATATCGTCACCATGGCCAAAGCGTTGGCCGGAGGCTTTCCCATCGGCGCCATGATAGCCAGCGATGAAGCCGCCGGTGGTTTTGCCCCCGGCGATCATGCTTCCACCTTTGGCGGCAATCCCCTGGCCACCGCCGTGGCGTGCGCGGTAGTGGACATCATCGGTGAGCCCGAATTCCTCGAACGGGTAAAAGCCCGCGGGGAAGGCTTAGCCGGAGCCTTATCCGCCATCCGCGATCCCCGTATCACCGCCGTCCGCGGCCGGGGCCTGATGGTAGGAATACAATTCGACCGGGAGATAAAAGACCTGATAGCTATCTGCATGGAAAACGGGTTGCTGGTCGTGGGAGCGGGGCCTAACGTACTGCGTCTGGTTCCGCCCCTGACCATCCTGCCGGCCGAGATCGGCACTGCGGTCAGCATTTTGAAAACCAGTCTTGAAGCATGGGTAACAGTATAAGAAGGAGAGGAGCACATCATGGAAATCAGCAATGAATTAAAGGGAAGGGACTTTATCAGCCTGCATAACTTTACCCCGCAGGAAATCCAGTTGATGCTGGACACCGGCATCCAGCTCAAACTCGACCTGAAGCGGGGCATTATGCCTCCCATCCTGGGAGGAAAGACCCTGGGCATGATCTTTCAGAAATCATCCACCCGCACCCGCGTTGCCTTTGAGGTGGGTATGTATCAATTGGGCGGACATGCCCTGTTTTTATCGCCCCGCGACATTCAGATCGGACGCGGTGAGAGCATCAAGGATACCGCGCTGGTGCTGGCTAGAATGCTGGACGGCATTATGATCCGCACCTTTTCCCACGATGAAGTGCTGGAACTTGCCTACTGGGCCGATATCCCTGTCATCAACGGGCTGACCGATCTGCTGCATCCCACGCAGGTAGTGGGCGACATGATGACCATATTGGAGCACAAGGGGCGGCTGAAGGACATCAGGCTGGCGTTTGTCGGTGACGGCAACAATGTCGCCCATTCCTTGCTGTTCGGAGGCGCCAAAATGGGTATGCATGTCACCATAGCTTCCCCCGAAGGATGTACCGTAGACCCGGCGATTTTTGAACAGGCCCGGGCCGACGCCCAAGTCAGCGGGGCGCAGCTCAAGCTCTGTACCGACCCGTTGGAGGCGGTCACCGGCGCCGACGTTGTCTATACCGATGTGTGGGCCAGCATGGGGCAGGAGGAAGAAGCCGAGGAAAAGGAAAGGAAATTCCGAGCCTATCAGGTAAACAGCGCGCTGATGAAGGCCGCCCGTCTCGACGCCATCGTGTTGCATTGCCTGCCCGCCAAGCGCGGCAAGGAGATTACCGATGAGGTCATAGACGGCCCGCAGTCGGTAGTGTTTGACGAAGCCGAGAACCGCCTGCACGCGCATAAAGCCATTATGGCCTTGACCATGTAGGGCATAGGGCTTAAAGTTGTAATGGCACCCCTTGGGGGCAGGCCTACTTGGTTATTAAGGAGAAAGGACGGCAGTTATGAGCAAAGAGAAAGTTGTATTAGCCTATTCGGGAGGACTGGATACCTCTATTATCATTCCTTGGCTCAAGGAGAATTACGGCTACGAAGTCATCGCCTTCTGCGCTGATGTAGGGCAGGAGGAGGAGTTGGAGTGCCTGAACGAAAAGGCCGTCGCCACCGGAGCCAGCAAAATATATATTGAAGACCTGACTGCGGAATTCGTCACCGATTTTATCTTTCCCACCCTGAAGGCGGGAGCGGTGTACGAAAAAAAATACCTGCTCGGCACTTCCTTTGCCCGCCCGCTGATTGCCAAGCGCATGGTAGAAATCGCGCGTGCCGAAGGCGCGACCGCCATTTGTCACGGCGCTACCGGCAAGGGCAACGATCAGGTGCGCTTTGAGCTCACCGTGAAAGCGTTTGCTCCCGAATTGAAGATCATCGCCCCCTGGCGCGAATGGGATATCCGCTCCCGCGAGGACGCGCTGGCCTATGCCGACGCGCGTGGTATCAACGTAGCCGCCAGCAAAGAAAAGATTTACAGCCGGGACCGCAATATATGGCACATCTCCCATGAAGGCGGCGACCTGGAGGACCCGTGGAACGAACCGCAAAACGACCTCTATGTGCTCACCGTGCCCCCGGAGCAGGCCCCCGATGCGCCTACCTACGTGGAAATCGGCTTTGAACAGGGGATTCCCGTGGCGGTCAACGGCCAAAAACTGGACCCGGTGACGCTGGTGAAAAGCCTGAACGCCATCGGCGGCGCCAACGGCGTAGGCATTACCGGTTTGGTGGAAAACCGGCTGGTGGGCATGAAATCGCGAGGCGTTTACGAAACCCCCGGCGGCACCATCCTCTACGCCGCTCATGAAGAGTTGGAGCGCCTGACCTTGGACCGGCGCACCCTGCAATTCAAGGAGCAGATGGCGGTCAAATACGCAGAGCTGGTGTATGATGGCAACTGGTATTCCACCCTGCGCCGCGCCATGGACGCCTTTGTGGACGAAACCCAGAAGACGGTCACCGGCGTTGTAAAGGTGAAGCTGTACAAGGGAAGCTGTAATGCCGTCGCCGCTCAATCCCCGTACTCGCTGTACAGCGAAGAACTGGCCACCTTCAGCCAGGACGAGATATACAGCCAGCACGACGCGGAAGGCTTCATCAATTTATTCGGCCTACCGCTCAAAGTGCAGGCCCTGCTGAATAAAAAAATGGGGCAGTAGCCGGTTGACATGAGGGAGTTGCCCTTGTCTTGCGCCGGCAGCTTTGGCATTGCTTTACGCCAATTGCCTGGGCCGGCAGGAATTCGCGGCGCAAAAGCGAATAGTTTAACAAAACAAGCCGGTGAGGAGGTTTGCGTGTGAATTACAGCTATTGGGTGTATATGGTCGTGGCGGTGATCCTGATCCTGATGGGCATAAAGAATTTACGCAAGGTGTACGGCGAGGGCATGGTGGACGCCAGCGCCCGCCGGTTGCGGTTGATCAACGGTTGGATGTTCACGGTTTTGGGGGTTGCGTTTATGGTATTGGGGGTTATAAAATTATTGCAGCACTATAACATACCGTTGTTTTAGGATTATTTTTGAAATTGACTTAAGGAGGCAGGTTTGCTGCCCCCTTAATTTTTTTTGCAAAAGATTCTAAAAACGCTTGACGGCATATGGAGTACGTCTTATAATATAAACACATTATGTAGTGGTGCCGATGATATTACATCCATATATATTGTATGACGTAAATATCTTTGAGCGCTGTTTGTGATTTTAAAATAAGCATTAAGAAAGGGAGGAGAGTTTAGTGGACACTACCAGAATCAAGAAACGGGATGGGCGGATAGAGGCATTCGACCAAGAGAAGATTACGCAGGCTATTTTCAAGGCGGCCAAGGCGGTGGGGGGCAAGGATTATGACACCGCCAAGCGCCTTTCAGATAAGGTGATGGAAATCGCGCAGTATGTGGATGAGGGCGAGATCGCTACGGTCGAGGGCATCCAGGACCTGGTGGAAAAGGTGCTGGTTAAAAACGACCATTACAAGACGGCCAAGGCTTACATCCTGTACCGCAAGCAGCATGAGGACATTCGCGAGACGACGCATCTGCTGATGAACAACCAACTGGTGGCCAGCTATCTGGAGAAGAACGACTGGCGGGTAAAGGAAAATTCCAATATGACTTATTCGCTGCAAGGGATGAACTTCCATATCTCCTCGGTGGTGGTGTCGCAATACTGGCTCAATCAGGTCTACACGCCGCAGATGAAGGAGGCGCAGCACAATGGCGATCTACATATCCATGACTTGGGCATCCTGGGCGTTTACTGCGTAGGCTGGGATATCCGGGATTTGCTGCGCGAGGGCTTCCGCGGCGCGCGCGGCAAGGTGGTCAGTTCTCCGGCCAAGCATTTCCGCACTATTCTGGGCCAGATCGTAAACTTTTTCTTTACCTTGCAGGGCGAAGCCGCCGGGGCGCAGGCTTTTTCCAATTTCGATACGCTGCTGGCCCCCTTTATCCGTTACGACGGGCTGGACGCCCGGCAGGTCAAGCAGGCCTTGCAGGAGTTTGTGTTCAATATGAATGTACCCACCCGGGTGGGTTTCCAGACGCCGTTTACCAATGTCACCATGGATTTGAAGGTGCCGAGCTATATGAAGGATGATCCGGTGATCATCGGCGGTGAGCTGATGGACGAATGCTACGGCGATTTCCAGTACGAGATGGATGTTTTCAATCAGGCTTTCGCCGAGGTGATGATGGAGGGCGACGCCGAGGAGCGGGTGTTTACTTTTCCTATTCCTACGTATAATATCACCGAGGACTTTGAGTGGGACAACCCCGCCTACAATAAGATATGGGAGATGACCGCCAAGTACGGCATCCCGAATTTCAGCAACTTTATCGGTTCCGACATGAGCCCGGAGGATGCCCGCAGCATGTGTTGCCGCCTGCGGCTGGACAATCGTGAGCTGCGCAAGCGCGGCGGCGGACTGTTCGGGGCCAATCCGCTGACCGGTTCCATCGGCGTGGTGACCATCAACATGAGCCGCATCGGTTATTTGTCCAAGACCCGGCGGGAGTATTTCGAGCGTTTGGGTGAAATGATGGATTTGGCCCGTGACAGCCTGAACACCAAGCGCAAGGTGCTGGAAGCCCGCACCGCGGCCGGGCTGTATCCCTATTCCTACTTCTATCTGCGCGGCGTTTACGAAACGACCGGCCAGTTCTGGAAAAACCATTTTTCCACCATAGGGCTGATCGGCATGAACGAATCCTGCTTAAACTTCCTGGGGCACAATATTGCTTCCCCCGAGGGACGGTTGTTTGCGGAGGAAGTATTGGATTTCATGCGCAACCGCTTACAGGAATATCAGGCGGAGAATGACGACATCTTCAATCTGGAAGCTACGCCGGCCGAGGGCGTATCCTACGGCATCGCGCGCAAGGACAAGGAACGCTATCCCGACATCATCGTGGCCAATGAAGACGATTATAAGCGGGGGGCGGAGCCGTATTACACCAACTCCACCCAGTTGCCGGTAAACTACACCGACGATCTTTTTGAAGCCCTGACCATTCAGGACAGCTTACAGACCCGTTATACCGGAGGCACCACCTTTCACATTTTCTTAGGCGAAGCCGTGCCCTCGGTGGGGGGAGTGAAGAAGCTCACCCGCAAGGTGTGCGAGCAGTTCCGGCTGCCCTATTTCACCATAACCCCGACCTTCAGCGTATGCCCCACCCATGGCTACCTGAAGGGGGAAAACTTTGAATGCCCGCTGTGCGCCGCCGAGGGTAGGCAGACGGCCTGTGAAGTATATTCGCGCGTGGTAGGCTATTTGCGGCCGGTAGATCACTGGAATGCCGGTAAACAGGAGGAATTTAAGGACCGCTGCCTTTATGATATGGCGGTCAACTAACCATGCGTTATGCGGGACTTATAAAACAGAGTTTGTTGGATTATCCCGACGAGATTGCCACCGTGCTGTTCACGCGCGGCTGTAATTTCCGCTGTCCTTATTGCCATAATCCCGAACTGCTGGTAAAGCCCCGCTCCGGAGCCAATGCTCCCGGTATCACCACCGAGGAAGCGCTGGATTTTCTCAAACGGCAAAAAGGCTTTGTGGACGCGGTGGTCATTACCGGCGGTGAAGCCGGCCTGTACGGCGCCGAGCTGTCCGGCGAGTTTGCCCGTTTCAAAGAACTCGGCTTGCTGTGCAAGCTCGATACTAACGGCACTAATACCGTGCTACTGGAGCAATTGCTGCGCAGCCGGCTTGTGGATTACGTGGCTATGGATATCAAAGCCCCGCTGGATTTTCGCAGTTATAAAATGTCGGCCGGCAAGCTTAGCAGCGAGGATTTCTTTTCCGTGCGCAGTTCCATTGAGCTTTTGCGCCGCGCGGATGTAACGGTGCAGTTTCGTACCACCGTGGTTCCGGTACTGCACACCCCCGAAGATATAGCCAATATAGCCCGAAGCATAGCCGGCTGCGAGCTGTATACCCTGCAACAGTTCAACCCGCTGGTGACGCTGGAGGCGGGCTATTCCTCGGCCCTGCCTTATTCCGCCGCCGACATGGCGGAGATGGCTGAAATGTGTCGGCAGTATGTGAAAAAGGTGCAGGTAGTAAATATTTAGCCACAAAGACCAGAACATAATATCCCCCCCAAAGGACAGCAACGCACTGCCGGACACCCCCCCGGTCGGTGCGTTGCTGTTCTTGCTGTCGAGCCGCGATATAAATGTACGGATTCGGATAAATGCTTGAAAAAATTAGCGCAATCAGATAAAGTTAAACGTAAGAGAATTTGGCTAGGGCAAGTGGCCGAAGCGAAATAACACGAAAAAGGAGGAGCATTTACATGGGAGAAG